>NZ_JPHT01000021.1:76746-84751 GCF_000733325.1 Frankia sp. Allo2 | reverse complement strand
GCGTTGGACCGGGAGCGGGTGGTGGCGGGGACGGGCAGTGTGGTGGGTGGCCCGTTGCCGGGTGTCCGGACGTATGTGTTGGACGAGTTCCTGCGGCCGGTGCCTCCCGGGGTGGTCGGTGAGCTTTATGTGGCGGGTGCCGGGCTGGCCCGTGGCTATCTCAATCGTCCCGCGTTGACCGGGGNGCGGNTCGTGGCCTGCCCGTTCGGGGGGNCGGGGGAGCGCATGTACCGCACGGGTGACCTGGCCCGGTGGACCGGCGATGGTGGGCTGGTGTTCGCGGGGCGGGCGGATGCGCAGGTGAAGATCCGTGGTTTCCGGATCGAGCCCGGCGAGATCGAGGCCGTGCTGTCCGGGCATCCCGCCGTCGACCAGGTCGCCGTCGTGATGCGTGAGGACCAGCCCGGCCACCGGCACCTCGTGGCCTATCTCGCCGGGACCGCCGGGACCGCCGGAACCGCCGGGGACGGCTCGGACCTCCGGGACTTCGCGGCCGGGCGGCTGCCGGACTACATGGTTCCTTCCGCGGTAGTGCTGCTGGACGCGTTGCCGTTGACGGTCAACGGCAAGCTGGACCGGGACGCGCTGCCGGCTCCCGACTTCGCGGGCCTGGCCGGTGGCCGGGAGCCCCGGACGCCCGTCGAGGAGGCGCTGTGCGCGCTGTTCGCCGAGCTGCTGCACCTGGAGTACGTCGGGGCCGACGACAGCTTCTTCGACCTCGGCGGCGACTCGATCATGTCGATGCAGCTGGTGGCCCGGGCCCGCCGTGCGGGCATGGTGATCACGCCCAGGCAGGTGTTCGAGGACAAGACGCCCGCCCGCCTCGCGCTGGTGGCGGAGAGCAGGCCCGCCGGACCGGCGGTCGACGACCTGGCCGTCGGNGAGGNCCCGTTGATCCCGGNGATGCGTTGGGTGGCCGAGCGGACCGGGCTGCGCCGGTTCTCCCAGTCGGTGCTGACGATCGTGCCGGCTGGGCTGGGCGAGGGCCGGTTGGTCACGGCGGTCCAGGCTCTGGTGGACCGGCACGACGCGCTGCGGGCGCGGCTGGTGTGCCCCGGCCCGGACGTCGCCTCGTGGCGGCTGGACATTCCGCCGCCTGGTCTGGACGCCTCCTCGTCGGTGCACCGGGTGGACGCCGCCGGTCTGACCGGGCCCGAGCTGACCTCGCTGGTGGCCGCGGTGGGCCGGTCGGCGGCGCGGCGGCTCGATCCGGAGGCCGGGGTGATGCTGCAGGTGGTGTGGCTGGATCGGGGGCCGGATGCCCCCGGCCGGGTGCTGCTGGTGGCGCACCACCTGGTGGTCGACGGGGTGTCGTGGCGGGTGCTGCTGCCGGACCTGGCGGCGGCCTGTACGGGGGCTTCGCTGGAGCCGGTGGGCACCTCGTTCCGCCGGTGGGCGGGGCTGCTGGCCGGCTCGGCGGACGACCCGGCGCGGGTGGCGGAACTGCCTGGGTGGCAGCGGTTGCTGGCCGATCCCGAGCCGCCGCTGGGCGGGCGTCCCCTGGACCCCGCTCGCGACACGGTGTCGAGCGTACGGCGGGTGTCGGTCCCGGTGCCGCGTGACGTGACGGCGGCGCTGCTGACAACCGTACCCGCGGTGTTCCACGCCGGGATCGACGACGTGCTGCTGACAGGTCTGTCGCTGGCGGTGACCGAATGGCGCGGGGTGCCAGGCCCGGTGCTGGTGGATGTGGAGGGGCACGGGCGCGAGCCGCTGGCCGATGACGTGGATCTGTCGCGTACGGTCGGCTGGTTCACCAGCGTGCATCCCGTCCGGCTGGACCCGGGTCGGGTGGACTTCGCCGAGGTACGGGCGGGTGGCGATGCCGCGGGCGTGGTGATCAAGCGGGTGAAGGAGCAGGTGCGGGCGGTGCCGGGCGATGGCCTGGGCTTCGGCGTGCTGCGCTATCTCAACGTGGTCACGGGACCGGCGCTGGCCGCGCCACCGGTGCCGCAGATCGGGTTCAACTACCTGGGCCGGTTCACCACCTCGGCCAGGCAGGAGGAGTGGCAGCCGGTGGCGCTGGGCGGGGACATGCCCGAGCGGATGCCCGTCGCGCACGCGCTGGAGGCGGACGGGATCGTCGAAGACGGGCCCGACGGGCCCGAGCTCACCGTGTCGCTGTCGTGGCCTGCCGGTCTTCTCGAGCCGGACGCGGTGCGGGAGCTGACCGACGGGTGGGTGGCGATGCTGACCGGGCTGGCCGCTCAGGCGGGCCGCCCGGGGGCCGGCGGGCACAGCCCGTCCGACTTTCCGCTGCTCAGCCTGGCCCAGCAGCAGCTTGAGGAGCTGGAAGCGGAAATCGCGATGGAGGACTAGCCGATGCCGGTGGCTCGGATCAACGGGATCAACCTGAGCTTCGATGACTACGGCGTGGGAGCGCCGGTCCTCCTGGTCACCGGGACGGGAGCCCCCGGGCGCGTCTGGCGGACCCACCAGGTGCCGGCGCTGCGAGCCGCGGGCTACCGCGTCATCACGATGGACAACCGGGGCATTCCGCCCTCCGACGCCGGGCCTGAGGGGTTCACGCTGGCCGACATGGTGGCCGACACCGCCGCCCTCATCGAGCATCTGGGCGTCGAGGGCTGCCGGGTTGTGGGCTTCTCACTCGGCGCCATGATCGTGCAGGAGCTGCTCGTCGCCCGGCCCCGGTTGGTCGGGCAGGCCGTGCTGATGGCGACCCGCGGCAGGTCCGACGCGCTGGCCACCGCCATGTCCCTAGCCGAAATAGAGCTGTACGACAGCGGTGTCACGGTACCTGCGCGTTATGCGGCTTTCATGCATGCGCTGCAGAGCCTCTCGCCGCGTACGCTCAACGACGAACGGCAGATCAGGGACTGGCTCGACGTCTTCGAGGTCTCCGCGGTGACCCTCTCGGCGGCCCGCGGCCAACTGGGCCTGGAACTCATCCCCGACCGCCGGCCGGGCTTCGCGCATATCCAGTGCCCCTGTCTGGTGATCGGCTTCCAGGACGACCTGATAGTCCGTCCACCGCTGTGCCGCGAAGTCGCCGAGGCCATCCCGGGAGCCACCTACGAAGAAATTCCGGGCTGCGGCCACTACGGCTACCTGGANCGCCCCACCGAAGTGAACTCGGCCATTCTGGGCTTCTTTGCTCGGCAAACGACCGGCGCAGTGCCCGGTCAGGTCATCGTCACGTAGTGCCGCGGTAATCAACACGGCTGACCCGTTCCGTCATCGAGCCCCGGCCGCCGGTGATGGAGGTGCGTGGGAGCCTTGGCGTTCATTCGACCTCGGCCAGGGCGTGGGCCGGCCGCAGCCGGGTCGTGCGCCAGGCCGCGAGCGTGCCGGCGATCAGGGCCGCGGCGATGGCGATCAGGGCCGCCGCCGCGAGGGTGCTTGGCTCGGTGTGTGCGTTCAGGTGCACGGCGAGGTTGTGCGCGCCCGTGCCGGTGCCGACGGTGGCGGTCAGGGTCGGTGCGACCGCGTTGACAAGACCGATGCCGGCGTAGCCGACCGCTACTCCGAGCGCCGCGCCGGCGAGGCCGACCGTGCCGGACTCGGCCATGATCTGCGTGATGACGCGCCAGCTGGTCCAGCCGATCGCTTTCAGGGTTCCGAGTTCGCGCGTCCGCCGGGTTACGGAGGCGAGGGTGAACAGGCTGGCGGCGGCGACGGTGGCCAACAGCACGCCCACGGTGAGCCAGGTGCCGAGATCGTGCATGAGGGTGGTGGCGCTGGCGAGAGAGCCGTTGACCGCCTCGGCGAGGTCGCGTGAGCTGCTGAGGGTGGCCGAGGGCAGGAGCGCGGCGAGCTCGGTTTCGACCGCGCCGACGTCGGCCGCGGTGCTCGCCGAGACGTAGATCGTGCTTACCTNCCCCGCCAGCGGCTCCGAGTGCTGACCGGCGGGCAGCCGCTGGGCGGCAGCGAGCGGGNGGNAGATGCTGGCCGCGCCGGTGGCCGTGGGTTGAGAGACGATCCCGACGACGGCGAACCGGGTCCCGGCAACGGTGATCGTCGATCCGACGCCAAGGTGGTGGGCGGCGGCGTACTGGGTGTCGATGACCGCGACGTCGCCGCGGCTGTCGGCCCGGGACAGGGAACGGCCCGAGCGAAGCGTGGCGGACGCGGCTGGCCCGAGGCCCAGGCGCGTGACGTCGATCCCGTCGATCCTCGTGCTGGTCGGGATGCCGCCCGAGCCGGTCGGCGGGAGGGTGATCTCGCTCAGGACCAACGAGTCCGCGACGCCGGCGACGTGCGCCAGCCCGGCGATGGCCCGCACCGTCGACGAATCCAGCACCGCCCCGCCGGCCACCGACAGGCCCGTGCTGCTCGCGCCGTCCGCGCTGCCGCTGCCGTCCGCGCTGCCGCTGCCGGTCGCGCCGGCGCGACGGTCGGCCGATGGTGTGGCGGTGACGGNGAGGNCGGNGNCGATCCCGTTCAGCGTGTGTAGCACCGCGGTCTGCGCGTCGTCGACCGCGGCGGCGGTAGCCGTCGTGGCGAGGACGAGCCCGACGCCGACGGCGAGCCCCGTGGCGACGAGCATCGCCTGACGCGACCGGTGCCGCAGTTCACGTCGAAGATAGGTCAGGACGAACATGAGGGCTCCGATCGTGCGTTCGCCGACCGGCGGCGTGCGTTTGACATGCCGGTCACCCGATCCGCGTACCGGTGATGTCCAGCTTGCCGTCGTGCATGACGGCAACACGTTCGGCGAGGGCCGCGACGGCGCTGTCGTGGGTGACGAGCACGAGCGTGAGCTGGTTGGCGGTCCAGATCTGTTCGAGCAGCGTGAGGATCTCGTCGCGGGTGTCGACGTCGAGGTTGCCGGTGGGCTCGTCGGCGAGCAGCACGCTGGGTTCCTTGACCAGGGCCCGGGCGATCCCCACGCGTTGTTGCTGGCCGCCGGACAGCTCGGAGGGCAGGTGTCCGGCTCGATCGGCCAGGCCCACGGCCGCCAGCGCTGCCGCCGCGCGTTCCCGGCGCTGGACGGCGGGGGTGCGCAGCGGAACGAGGGCGGCTTCGACGTTCTCGATCGCGGACAGGGTGGGGATGAGGTTGAACATCTGGAACACGAAGCCGACCCGGGCGGCACGGATCTCGGTGAGCTGTTTCTCGGACATCGTGGCCAGGTCCTGACCGTCGAGGTTGACGGTGCCGGTGCTGGGCCGGTCCATGCCGCCCAACAGCTGCAGCAGGGTGCTCTTGCCGCTGCCGGTGCGGCCCTGGATGGCGAGCCATTCGCCGTCGGCGATGGACAGGTTCAGGTCCCGCACCGCGGTGACGGTGCTGCCACGGGCGCGGAAGGTCTTGGAAACGCCGGTAAGGGTATACATCGGGTTCTCGATTCGATCTCGGGAAAGCTCGGTTCGACCTCGGGAAGGGCGGTAAGCGGGTGCGGGTGGCCGGGGCTGGTGTGCTGGTGTGCTGGTGGGCTGGTCAGGCGACGCGGACGAGGGCGTGGGCCGGGCGCAGCCGGGCGACGCGCCAGCTGCCGAGCGCGCCGGCGAGGACCGCGCCGACGATCGCGAGCACGACCGCGAGCAGGATCGTCGCGGCCCCGACGGTGGCGTGCAGGTGGACGCTGAGGGTGTGCACCCCGCCGGGCAGCGTCATCGTCTCGAGGCTGCCGTTCTTGATCAGCGCGCCCTGGGGTGGTGTCGAGCCGGGGTTCAGGGCGACGGCCGCGGTCAGCGTGGGGGCGATCGCGTCGATGACGGCGGCGCCGGCGAACCCGAGCCCGATTCCGACCGCGGCTCCGGCCAGGCCGGTCACGAGCGATTCGGCCATGATCTGGGCGATGATGCGCCGGGTATGCCACCCGAGTGCCTTGAGCGTGCCGAACTCGCGAACCCGCCGCCGCACCGCGGCGGTGGTCAGCAGGGCGGCCAGCGCGAATGCGGCGAGGAGCATCGCCACGGCCAGCCAGCGGCCGAGGTCGCGCGCGAGGTCGGCGGCGCTGGCCAGCGACCCGCTGACCCTGCTGGCCAGGTCCGACGAGCTGGTGACGGTGGCACTCGGGAGCAGCTTGGCGACCTCGTCGTGCACGGTGGGGATGTCGGCCGCGCCGGCGGCGGCCACGTAGATCGCGGTGAGCTTCCCGGCCAGGTCGGGCCGGGCGGAGGAGGCGAGTGCCCGGGCGCGGCCGAGCGGGATGAAGACGTCCTCCGGGTCGCTGGCGGCTGGTTGGCTGATGATGCCGATCACGGTGAAGCGGGTCTTGGCGATCACGATCGTCGAGCCCACCCCAAGGTGGTGCGCGGCCGCGTAACGCGCGTCGATCACGGCGCGGTCGGCGTCGGCGTCCGCGGTGGTGAAGGACCGGCCCGAGGTGAGCGTGCCGGAGGCGTACGGGCCGAGCTTGAGGTGCGCGACATCGACCCCGTCGATGCTGGTCGAGGTGAGGCTGGGCAGCCCGCCGGTGGACGGCGTCGGGCCGACGACCGTCTCACCCACGCTCAGGCCGCCCGCGACCTCGGCCACGCCGGACATCTTCGAGATCGGGGCCAGGGCTGAGGAATCCAGTAGCCCGAGGCCGGGCGGCAGCCGGAAGAACTCCTTGCCCGCGTCCCCGGACGTGACCAGGCCCTGATTCGAACCCGAACCGCTCGAACCCGAGCCGCTGGTGGCCGCCGTCGTCACCGAGATGTCGGTGCCCACCCCGTATAGCGAGTGGAGCACCGTGGTCTGCGCCCGGCTCACGCCCGTCGACGCCGCGGTCAGCGTGACCACCGCAGCGACCCCCACCGCCAGACCGACCGCGACGATCACTGTCTGCCGGGCCCGTCCCCGCAGGCCGCGCAGCAGGTAGGTCACGAAGAACCTGCTCGAGGATGTCGCCGGTGCGTGGGCCGGCCTGTGGGTGCCGAGCGCGGTCATGACCCGTTTCCGGACAGCGGGGGCAGGCTCGCCGACGAATGCCCGGACGGCGTGAACGGGGTACCCAGATCTGGCCGCGATCCACCACCCGGGGCCTGCTGTTGTTGCTGCTGCTGAACCTGACCCGGGTCGGGCGAGCCGGTGCCCGGCGAGCTGGTAGCCGGCGAGCTGGTAGCCGGCTCGGGATCGGGCGACGTCTTCGAGCCCTGGCACGCGGCGGCGCCGAGCAGGCACAGGGCAACCGCCGCGGCGCCGACCGTCCTGCGCGCCGCCGAAGACCACCTGGTCGCTGCGGGCGTCGCTGCGGGCGTCGCGGGGTACCGGTCCGCGGCTCTGGTCTGTGGTGTGGTCTGCGGCATGGTCTGTGGTGTGGTCTGCGGCATGGCCTGTGGTGTGGCCTGTGGTGTGTTGTTCATCTCGCTCACGTCCTCGTCAGGTGCGGGATCGGCGCTCGGTCCGATTCTCGGCTGCGTCCGGTTACTGGGACGTTGATATGACGGGGGCGGCAACACGGGGTCAACGTCAGCTGTTACCGCCCTGTTACCCGCGCGGGTGGGATCCTGGGAGGGCGGAAGGTCGCACCGAAGCCGGTTCCCGTTCGCATGCGCCAACAGGCGACGGTGGTTTCAGCGCACGGTGGTTTCAGCGCACGGTGGTTTCAGTGCGGGATCTGCGAGAGGTGGCAGCCAAGCGTGAGTGACCTGGCCGAGCGGGCGAGGACGGCTGCCGCGGCGTCCGGTACNCCCGCCGAGCCGCCCGAGCCGGCTCGGCGGGCGGTGTCAGCCGCCGCTGCCGCCCCGCGTTCCAGCGGGCTGGTCGCCCGCCTCCGTCGGTGGCCGTGGGCGAGGCTGCTCCCGCGCACGGTCCGATTGCGCCTGACGCTGCTCTACGGCAGCTTGTTCGTCCTGTCCGGCGCCGCGCTGCTGGCGATCACGTATCTTCTGGTGCTGCACGTCACCGCCACCATCCAGATCNNNACCNCCCCGACCGGCATGCCGGAAACCCAGGGCGGCCCACTCAACGGGCAACCGGCCCCGCCACGGGCCTCGTCGGCGGTCGCCTCGCAGGTCCACCACAGCTACCTGCACCAGTTGCTCGTCGAGTCCGGGATCGCACTGGCGATCATGGCGGTTGTGTCGATCTGGCTCGGCTGGCTGGTGGCGGG
>NZ_JPHT01000021.1:0-76740 GCF_000733325.1 Frankia sp. Allo2 | reverse complement strand
GCTGCGCCCGTTGCGCACGATGACCGCGACCACCCTGCGGATCTCCCAGGAGAACCTGCACGAGCGCCTGGACCTACCCGGCCCGCAGGATGAACTCACCGACCTTGGTGACACCATAGACGGGCTGCTGGCCCGCCTGGAGACCGCGTTCGAGGCGCAGCGACGCTTCGTCGCCAATGCCTCCCACGAGCTGCGCACCCCGCTCACGNTGATGCGGACCTCGCTCGATGTCGCCGAGGGCAAACCCCAGCCCGTGCCGCGGGAGGTCACCGTGCTCGCCGGCAAGCTTCGCGAGGGACTCGACCAGGCCGACCGGCTGATCGAGAATTTCCTCACCCTGGCGCGGGCCCATCAGGGGGCACCCGGCAATGATGCCGCCGTCTCGCTCACCGGCCTCGTCGTCGCCGCGCTGGCAGCCCGCGAACCTCACGCCGCCGAGCTGGGCGTGCACATCCACCGTCAGCTCGCGGCCGTCGAGATCATCGGAAACCCGACGCTGCTGCGGCGCCTGGTCGACAACCTCCTCGACAACGCCCTGCGCTACAACCATCCCGGCGGCTTCGTCCACGTCCAGGTCCAGGTCCGCTGCCACCCCGCCACCGGCGGCACGGATGACGCCAGGATTGCCCACCTGACGATCGAGAACGCCGGGCCGCCGCTCGACGACGCCGACGTCCAGCAGCTCGGGCAGCCGTTTCGCCGCCTGGCCGCCGACCGCACGACCGCCGGCAGCGTCGGGCTCGGGCTGTCGATCGTCGCCGCGATCGCCGCGGCCCATGACGGCGCTCTGCACCTGAGCGCCCGACCCGAGGGCGGTCTGCGGGCCGTCATCACCATGCCGCTCGTCGGCCGCGCTCCGGTGTCGGGGGTGCCGAGGGTGCCGAGGGTGCCGGGGGGTCGCGGTGAGGCCGGGGTCGCGGTGAGGCCCGGGGGGTCGCGGTGAGAGTGCTCGTCGTCGAGGACGTGCACCGCCTCGCCGACGACATCGCCGAAGGCCTCCGTGACCACGGCATGGCCGTCGATGTCAGCTACGACGGTCTCGACGCCGCCGCCAAACTCGATGTCAACCGCTACGACGTCGTGCTGCTCGACCGTGACCTCCCCGGCCTGAACGGTGACATGTTGTGCCGGATGATCATAGATTCCGAGGACCCGGCCATGGTTCTGATGCTCACCGCGGCCGACACCAGCGCCGATCGTGTCACCGGGCTGAGCCTCGGCGCGGACGACTACCTCCCCAAACCCTTCCACTTTCCCGAACTCGTCCTACGGGTGCGGGCACTGGCCCGGCGTCGGCCCACCGCGCAGCCACGCGTCCTCAAAGCCGGCGGTGTCGAACTCGACCCACTGCGCCACACCGCCATCCGTGACGGGCGGCGACTCGATCTCTCCGCCAAGGAATTCGCCGTACTGGAGGCACTGTTGCGCGCGATGCCGGCCCCGCTGAGTGCCGAGCGGCTGCTCGAACAGGTCTGGGACGAGTACGCGGACCCCTTCACCAAGACCGTCTCGGTCACCATTGGACGGCTGCGTCGCAAACTCGGCGACCCGCCCGTCATCGAGACGCTCGCGGGGGTCGGCTACCGGATCATCCCGGCCGACTGACCCGGCGGGGCGCACGTGGGCAATCTGGGTGGTCTTTCGCCGTCGTCTGCCGTGATGCCCTACCTGGCCAGATCGACGATGCCGTTCCGGTCCTCGTTGTCTCCCGATGACGTGGTCTCGAGACCCGGCCGGTGTGCCACCGGCCGGATCGGGGAAACGTGGTGCGCGCTCGGTGTGGGTTACCAGTTCGGGTTACCAGTTCGGGTTGAGGATGAGCGGAGCGTCGGTGTCGGCCATCCACTGGTTGAATTCGTCGAGGGTGGTGAACAGCGGCTGGTTGGCGTGGTGGCAGGTAACGGTGGCAAGTTCGATGATTGCGGTGCTGGGATCGCTGGTGGTGAGCGTCGTCTGGACGTGGGCGAGGTCGGGTAGCGCGGCGCGGGTGACCTGAGTGCGCTGATCCTCGCCGAGAGTCATGGTCGCCTGGCCGATCAGCGCGGCCGTGGCCGCGGTGGTGACGGTCTCGGCTTCCAGGACCGCGAGTAGCTCGGGGCTGGCGCCGTCGGCGCGGGCCGCGACGATCGCGAGCCGGAGTCCTTGGATGATGATGGCGGCGGTGGCCTGCGCAACGACACCACCGACGAGGGCTCCGAGGACGGGGACGGGGACGACGGTCTGCCCGACCAGGCCGCCGGCCCACATCAGGCCGGTCCTGGCGGTCCCCGTCACGCTGCGGGCAGCGAACTCGCCGGGGTCGATGCGACCGCGGGCCAGGTCCAGGCCGGCGTCGGCGACGGCCCACACGGCGTCAGCCATGGCGGCGGGCACGGTACCGCTGCCCAGCGCCTTGGGCAGAAGACCGCTGCTGGCCGCGGTGCGGACGGAAGCGGAGATCGTGCCGATAGCACCGGAGCGGGCGGCGTTGCGGGCGGTGCCGCCAGCGACCGTGATGACTGCGGCGCCAGCGGAGGTCTCGCCGGCACGGATCCGGGCGGTCTCGCTGGCCGTGGTGACCATGGCGCCGACGAGCGCGCCTGCGGCGGCTCCAGCGAGGCTGGAGGTGGCGATGTCTCGCCCGGCTGCGGCGGCGATCTGGTGGTTGGCCCATCGGGCCGGGTTGTGGGCGGCGTCCTGCGTCTGCCGGTAGCTGATCGAATCGCTGTGCACCGACCCGTGCGTGAGCCGGTCGGTGCTGAAAGCCGCCGCGTCGGCGTAGCCCTCGAAGTAGATCCCCTCCTGGTTCATGCCCAGCCGCCGGTCGAGCAGGTCGTGGACGGCGTCGACCCGGTCTCCTGCGACCAGTCGCCCCATGCCCTGATATGCGGATCGCGAGATCTGGCGGGTCGTGTCCGACACCCGGTCGACGAGTTTGGCCTGCACCTCGGCGACCATCCGGCCACCGTCAGACAGCCGGATGTCGACCGGACCATTCTGCGGACCGCCCTGTGTCCATTCCAGGACCTGGGCGCGTACCGTCGAGCCCGCGCGGGCCGCGTGCCGGTTGAATCCGACCGCGTGCATCACCTCGAACAGGTGCCCGGCACGCTGCGGATTGCCATGGTTGGCATACCGCCGCGCCAGCTTGACGACAGTGTCGCGGCCGTTCAGTGTCTCGACCACCTCCGCCGCGGTCCGGCGGGTCGTCTGGTCGATGATCGACCAGACCGCGGCGTCCGCCCCACCGGGAAGCAGCCTGATATGCCTCTCGCGTCTGCCGTGAGGCAGGGCAGAATGAGAGGTGGTCACGCTGGCCGGGGCAGGGCGAGCAGCCGCTGCTTGGCGTTGAGAACGACCTGGCGAACCTGCACATCCACCGTTCCGTCCTCGCCGGCGATCGGCGTACTCATCACCGTCACCGCGGTCGAGGCGACCCCGACGAGCTGTGCCACCCGCTGCCGCTGCTCGATCGTGTAGGTCACATAGTCCGGGTTGGCGGTGACGAGCGTATCCAGCAGCGGCAGCCGGACGGTCATCGCGACGCGCAGGTCCTTGAGAATGTCCCGGACCTGCCGGCTGCGCCGACGCACGAGGGCCGCCTGCGCCTGCGCCCGTCCGAAGTCAGCCGCCGCCTCGGCGATCTGCGCCGCTGTCTCGCGCTGACCGGTGCGGGCCCTGCGCCCCTGCCACTCGAGCACCCCGCCCACAGCAATGACCACCGGCGCCGCCACGATGCCCGCCAGCACGGTCGTCCCGGCCGCGACCCCACCACCACCGGCGGCGATCGGCCCGCCGCCCAGCCAGGCCAACGTCGCGCTCGTCGCCGCAGCACCGGACAGCCCTGAAATCGCCGTCCCAGTGGTGGCCGTCGCCAAGGCCCCGACCGCCGCGAACGTCGCACCACCCGCCCCGGCGCCGGCCACCGCCCCAGCAGCCAGCGCCCCCAGTGACTGGACCACGCTGATCCGTAGCCGACGCAGTTCGACGTCCGGCAGCTCCCCGCCGACCAGCAGGTCGATCTCCGCGAGCTCAGCCAGATCGACGTTCTTCAGCCGACTGAACACCTCCTGGAACGGCACCAGCGCCACGTCATACAGCTCAGCACGGGCCCGCTGCTGAGCCTCTGTCTCGGCAGCCATTCGCCCGGCCAGCAGCCGACAGCGAGCTTCGAGCTGCTCGTACGAACGCTTGTTGTCTTTCGCAAGCTTGACCGCATCAACAATGGCGACGCCCACGGGCCCCCCGAATNCCCAGCCACGTTCCAGCGCCCGCCACGATATCGCAGCCCAACAGGCATACCGACCACGGCGCTGCCTGTGGCTTCGGTGGTTACAGGGCCAGCAGGTGATGGGCATCGTGCCTCGGCTGCGTCTGCTCCGGTGAGATTATGGCGGCTGGTAGATCCCGAGGGGGGAGAGGCAGTTCGGCGTGGGGAAGCACTCGAAGCCGGTGGCCTGTCCTGGGTGTTCCGGTGATGGGACGGTCGAAGTTGTCAACGACGGGACGAAGGAGAAGAAAACCTGTCAGCTATGCAAGGGCACCGGGAAGGCATGAGCGGGCGGGTGGTGAACCGGGAGGACTTCATCCCGGATGAGGTCTGGGTGACCGGTGATGACGGATTCTTCCTGGTTCCGCTCCGTCGAAGCGAAGATCCGGAAGGGTGGTTGGCGCTGGTCCGTAGCGATCAGGCGATCACCACCCAGGTAGACGATGGTAGGGACAAGTACGACGGTAAGGGGATCATCCCGACCAGTTCGTGTAGTGCGCGGTGGGTGGTCGACCGGATGCTTGATCTCCTCGGCGTGCGCCCGGGAATGCGCGTGCTGGAGATCGGGACAGGTACCGGCTACAACGCTGCGCTTCTCGCGGTGCAGGCCGGTTCCGGTCAGGTGACCAGCATGGAAGTCGACCCGATGATAGCCGGACAGGCACGGGCGGCGTTGGACCGGACCGGCCATCCCGTGCGGGTGATCGCAGGGGATGGGACCGCGGGCTATCCGGCGGGCGCACCGTACGACCGTGTGATCGCAACAGCGTCAGTGTCGGTGGTCCCCTGTTCGTGGGTGGAGCAGACCCGGCCCGGGGGGCGGATCGTGTTCCCGTTCGCCGGTACCTTCGACGGGGCGTTGGCGGTTCTGGTCGTCGATGACGATGGTGTGGCCCGCGGCCGGTTCCACGATGAGGCCGGGTTCATGCGGCTACGGAACCAGCGGCGCGACCCGCATGTGTGGTGGCTGGGTGAGGACGACGCGGACGTCAGNCCCNCCCGCCGGTATCTCCGCGAGCCTTTCGATGATGCGGCGACCGGGTTCGCGGTCGGCTTGTGGCTGCCGGGCTGCACGACCGGGGACATCGACGAAGGCGGCCCCGCGAACACCCTGTTGCTGTCTCACAGCCCGTCGCAGTCCTGGGCATCGCTGACCGCAGGCCTGGACGAGCACGAGATCACCCAGTACGGGCCGCGTCGACTCTGGGACGAGCTGGAGACGGCCTACGACTGGTGGATGAACTCCGGCCGGCCCTCCCGCGATCGGTTCGGGCTCACTGTGACTCCCGACGGGCAAACCTTCTGGCTCGACAACCCGGACCACGCCATCCTTCTCCGCTGAGCCGGACACGGGAGGGCGGAACGCTCCGACAGGCCGACCTGCCGGCGGCCGAAGGCCGCCCTTGAGGGGGTGCAGGTGGCACGCCGCTGGCGGCCCGACGCACCATGCCCGCTGACCTGACCGACGCCCGGGTCAGCGGCTACGGCGCCATCGAGCGGAAGGCGTAGCCGGGCCGGCTCGCGCTTCGGGAACGGTCAGGCACGGTGGATCAGGATGTCGCCGTCGCCGCTACGGGCGCGCACCTCGACGGTCTCGTCGGTGGGCGCGGGGGCGTGGATGGCGGTCAGTTCGCTGTGCACACCGCCGCATCCCGAGCGGACGTCCAGCAGGGCGGCGGTACCTTTCCGTACTCCCACTTCGAGCCGGCCGGAACCGGATACGAGCGCGACTGTGCCGCGCACCACTTCGCCGATCCGCACGCTGCCCGAGGCGGTCCTGGCCTCGACGCCCGCCAGCGCGCGGTCGACGGTGATGGCACCGGAGACAGTGATCAGCCGTGCGTCCCCCGTCACCTCACCGATGGTGACGCCCCCGTTGGCCGTCTTGACTACCGCCGAGCCGTCGATCTCGCGGATCCGGATCATGCCGTTCGAGGTCTTGATCTCGGCGTGCCCGGTCGTGCGGCCCACGGACACGTTCCCGTCGGCGGTCCCCAGCCGGAGCCTGCCGGTCTGGTCAAGGTCAATGTCGCCGGTGGCGGTGTGGAAGCTGGAATCGCCCAGGCGGCCCGTGCTCTGGATGTTGGTCATCGAGCTCGCCTCGACCCGCGAACCGGTGGGCAGCTCGACTGTCACGGTGACGGAGCCGTCCGACCCGAACAGCGAGCGGGCCGTCTTCCTGGGCGCTCTGAGGTGAAGCTTGCCTTTGTCATATTCGATGCGGGTCTCCCGCGCCGTCCGCACGTCGGTGTCGTGCGACGGGTCGCTCGGGCGTACCTCCACGACCGTGTCGGCGCGGTCGCTCGCGTTGATCCGGACGTGGCCGGTCCCGAGTTCGATGACGGCGAGGATCGGTTCGGGGGTGCGGAAAGTCGGCATGATGATCTCCTTGTAACGTCGTCAGCCTGGACATGGCTTGCCCGGACGCGGTGAACGCCGGCGTGGTGAACGCCGGCGCGGCTAACGCACCCAGCCGCTGTAACGCAGTCCCATCTGCTGGCCTGCGTGCGGACCGGTGCGCCGCCCCGCGGCACCGGGGTCGAGCGCGGCGCAGACGGCGTGCACCAGCCAGGCGTTGACGGACAGTCCTTCGTGCTCGGCCGCTTCATCGATGCGCGGTTTGAGACGCTCGGGGACGCGTAGCGTGATCCGCGAGGTACGTCCCTCGTCGTCCTCTGGAGCGGCGGACGGTTGCCTGACCACGGCGGCCTCGAAGTCGTCCGCATCCGAGTGGTCGGCCGGCGGTGGCGTCACGACAAAATCAGGGTCCCGCCCACGCAGGCGTACCTCGACCGAGCCCGGTGCCAACTCTCGGGTGATCTCGTCGGCGGCGGCCGACAGCGCCTCCAGCAGGGCGAGCCTGACGGCCGAGTCCAGCGGCAGGGCGAGCCGCTCGGCCAGCGCGCGGGCGTCCTCACCCCCGGCTTCCGCGGCTGCCGCGAGTTCCCGGCGGAGGTTCTCGACATACGGTGCAAGGTCCATGACGCCATAATGGCGCCAAGTTGACGTCATGTGCAAGCTCTGGTGGCCAGTAAGACGTCACAGACGCGGTCGCGGATGCCGTCATGGACGCCGTCGCCTCGGCTGTCCGGCCGGTACGGCCGTCGGCGGGGCGGTCGCGCACCCTCGTCGCGTGCGACGACTACGAAAAGTAGCGATCGTCGGGGTGCTCTCGTCACCGTCGCAGGCCTCGGCGATAGTGGGGCGACCCGCTCGGTGGCGGCGGTGAGCAGACGGGGGTGGATGTGCCGGGCGACGCGCACGGCGTCAGGATGCAGCCGCCGCGGGCCACGGATCCGGGGTCGCTGGGCCGGCACCGGGTGCTGGGCAGGCTCGGTGCCGGCGGGATGGGNGTGGTCTACCTGGCCGAGGGNCCCCTCGGCCAGGTCGCGGTCAAGCTGATCCGACCGGAGTACGCCGACGATCCGCAGTTCCGGGCGCGATTCCATCGCGAGGTCCAGGCGTGTTTCCGGGTCGGCGGTGCCCACACCGCCCGGCTCGTCGACTTCGAGCTGGAGGCCGAACGTCCATGGCTGGCCACCGAGTTCGTCGACGCCCCGGACCTCGCCGCCCAGGTCGCGGCGGCCGGCCCCCTGTCCACCGGGGAGCAGATCATCCTGGCGGCCGGGCTCGCCGAGGCGTTGGCGTCCATCCACGCGGCCGGCCTGATCCACCGCGATCTCAAACCGTCCAATGTGCTGTGGACCGCGGACGGGCCGAAGGTCATCGACTTCGGGATCGCCGCGGCGGCCGAGGCGCGCCCGCTGACCGCGGTGGGCGGAGTCGTCGGCACGCCCGGGTGGCTCTCGCCGGAGCAGGCCACAGGCGGGGNGGNCACCGCGGCCAGCGACGTGTTCGGCTGGGGGGCCCTGGTCTGCTTTGCAGCCACCGGCCAGCCGCCGTTCGGCAGCGGCTCCGCCGACGCGGTGGCGTCGCGGATCGCGGCCGCCGAGTTCCAGATCGACTTCGACCGGCTCGCTCCGGAGCTGCACGCGCCCGTCCGCGAGGCACTCGACCGCCAGCCGCCGCAACGGCCCACCGCGCTCGACCTGTGCGAGCGGCTCGTCGGTCACGCCCGGGGGGCGCGGATCCCGGTGACGCGCGTCCTTCCCGACGCCGCCCGGACACCCACCCCACCGGCTGCACCGCAGATCCCGGCTGCACCGCAGATCCCGGCTTCATCCGAGCCGCGGGCACGCCGTCGCCGTCGCTGGCTGTTGGTGGGCGCCGGCACCGTCGTGATCCTCGCGCTCGCGGGGGCGCTCGCCGCCGTGCTGGTGATCGGGGGCGACAACTCGAGCGCGGACAACTCGGCGAGTGGCCGGCAGTCCTTCACCGCCGACGCGCCGTGGCGTCTCGCGATCATCGACCAGATCGAGGGCACCGACAACGGGTGCACGATCACCGTGACCAGCGACAGCACCGGCGAGCAGAAGGCGATCAAGGAGGTCTACGGCGCGAAGACCTTCCAGGTACCGCTTGTCGGCGGCTTCCACTGGCGGGCCAACGACCCCGGGTGCTCGGTGACGGCCCGCTCCGGATCGGGGACGGCCGTCCTGCCCTTCGCCCAGCAGGCCGGCACCGGCGACACCGACGCGTTCGAGGTCGCCTCGGGCCTTGTCCGGGTCGAGGTCGTGGACTTCGCCGGCTCGGACGACTGCGGGCTGCAGCTCCACGACGCCGCCGACGGCCGGGAGATCAGCTTCGGTACCGCGGCCCGCGGCGGTCCGCCGTTGCTGCTGGACCCGAGCGGACGCACCCAGGTCTACCTGGCCAACCTCACCTGCGGTGTCCGGGTGTCGGCCGCCCCGGCAGCCCCGGGCTGAGCGGGTTCTGTTCCCCGCTGCCCGGCACAGCACCGTAGCGGCCCGTACCGACCGGCCGGCTGTAGGGCCGCTCGTGTCACCGCGGTCCGCACGCTGACGGAGGCGGGCTGACCGAGGTCGTCACCGTTGCGCGCGGCTGATGGTTACGGCCGGCTGTTCGTGCGCCAGGTTCATCAAAGTGCCATCTGGGCGACCACGGCGGGTAACACGTGGTCCGTTCGTTGGTCGGCTGTTTCCGGTTGGCTTTATGGGCGCTCCGTCGGCGAGGGTCGTCGCCGCTGCGCTGGAGGACTTGTGGACCGTCGTCGCGTGCTCGCGGGGATCGTCGCAGCGCCTTTCGCCGCCGTCCCTCTCCTCGTCCCGGTAGCCGCGTCGGTCGCCCCGGCGGGCGCCCTTGGTTCCGGCGGTGGCCAGCGTCGCCCGACACTGGTGATCGGGCATCGGGGAGCGGCCGGCTACCGCCCGGAGCACACCCTGGCCTCCTACGAACTGGCCGCCCGGTTGGGTGCCGACTTCGTCGAGCCGGACCTCGTGTCCACCAGGGACGGCGTCCTGGTCTGCCGGCACGAGCCGGAGATCGGCGGAACCACCGACGTCGTCGCGCATCCCGAGTTCGCCGCCCGCCGGACGACGAAGATTCTCGACGGCGTCGCGACCACCGGCTGGTTCACCGAGGACTTCACCCTGGCCGAACTGAAGACGCTGCGCGCCAAGGAACGGCTGCCCGAGGTCCGCCCGCGGAACACCAGGTACGACGGCCAGTCCGAGATCCCGACGTTCACCGAACTGCTCGACCTGCGCGCCCGGCTGTCCCGGGAACTCGGCCGCGAGATCGGCGTCTACCCGGAGACCAAGCACCCGACCTACTTCGCCAAGGCCGGCCTGCCCCTGGAGCGGCGGCTGCTGGACATCCTGGTCCGGTACGGCCTGAACCACCGGGGCGCGCCGGTGTACGTCCAGTCCTTTGAGACCACGAATCTCTGCGAGCTGCGCACACTCGGCCTGCGCACGGCCTCGGTACAGCTGCTGTCCGCCACGGGCGCACCGTTCGATCTCGTCAATGCCGGCGACCCGCGGACGTACCAGGATCTGTCGACGCTGGCCGGGCTGTGGCAGATCGCCCGCTACGCGAACGGCATCGGCCCGGACAAGCTTCAGATCATCCCCCGGGCCGGGGACGGGACGCTGGGTACCCCGACCTCCCTGGTCACCGACGCCCACGCCGCCGGGTTGGTGGTGCACCCGTACACCTTCCGCGCGGAGAACACCTTCCTCCCGAAGGACTACCAGGTGGGCGCCAACCCCAGCGACCTCGGCCGGGCCGTCGACGAACAGGTTGCCTATCTCAAGACGGGCATCGACGGGCTGTTCACCGACCAGGCCGATATCGGCGTCCGCGCCCGGGCCGTCGCCGCCGGCCTCCCGAACCCCGGNCCCCCNCCGGCCGGCCACCACGCCACTCAATGACCCGCCCCACAATGACCCGCCGGCAGGTCCGCCTCGACATCGGACAGCCGGTTAACCGAGGGTCGGAAGCACCCGTTCGAAGAATTCGTGGTGACCGGCGAACGTGAGCTCCAGCCGGGTGAACTCGTGCGGCGTCACCCAGCGGGCGTCGCTCACCTCGCCCGGGTCGAGGATCAGTTCCTCGTCGGATCCGACCTCGGCGGTCCACCAGTGCAGCTGGTAGCTGCCGTCGTCGGTGTCGCATTCCCAGACCTTCGCAAGGGGGGTGACCGCCAGCCCCACCTCCTCACGGACCTCGCGAACCAGCGCCGCCGCCTGGCTCTCGCCGGGCTCGATCCGGCCGCTCAGCGGAGCCCAGTAGCCCGGTCTCCGCGCCTGCGGCCCACGCCGGATGACCAGTACGCGACCGGCCCTCAGCAGCACCGCGACCACGGCCTGCCGTTTGCCCACCGCCGCCGTCACGGGAACCAGTGTAGGGAGGAGGCCGACGTCGCGACGGAAAAGTGTGGAGGGTTGAGTGTGGAGGGTTCGGCACGGCCCGCAGGTCGTGAACCGTGCCTGACCCTCCGCGGTTCAGCCGGCACCATGATCGGGAGGATCGCCGGACGTCGCCGGGTACGGACGGCGGCGATGCTGGTCAAGGGATGATTCCCATCAAGGGGTGATTCCCCCTCGGGCGACGAGCTGGGCGGCGATGACGTTGCGCTGGATCTCGTTGGTGCCTTCGCCGATGATCATGAGTGGGGCGTCACGGAAGTAGCGTTCGACGTCGAACTCGGTGGAGTAGCCGTAGCCGCCGTGCACCCGGACCGCGTTGAGCGCGATCTCCATCGCGGTTTCCGAGGCGAACAGCTTGGCCATCCCGGCTTCCAGGTCGCATCGGTCGCCGGCGTCGTAGCGGTCGGCGGCCAGGAGCACGAGCTGGCGGGCAGCGGTGTACTTGGTGGCCATGTCGGCGAGGTAGTTGCCGATGGACTGGTGTTTCCAGATCGGCTTGCCGAAGGCCTCGCGTTCCTGGGCGTAACGCAGTGCGTCGTCCAGCGCGGCGCGGGCGACACCGAGGGCGCGGGCGGCGACCTGGATCCGGCCGATCTCCAGGCCCTTCATCATCTGCGCGAATCCGCGGCCTTCCTCACCGCCGAGCAGCGCATCGACGGGGACATGGTAGTCATCGAAGGACAGCTCACAGCTTTCGACGCCCTTGTAGCCGAGTTTTGGCAGGTCTCTGGACACGGTGAATCCGTCGCCGGGTTCGACGAGCAGGATGCTGATGCCCTTGTGCCTGGGCTCGGCTTTCGGATCGGTCCTGCACAGCAGCGCGATCAGCTGGGAGCGGCGGGCGTTGGTGATCCACGTCTTCGACCCGTTGACCACGTAGTGCTCACCGGCGCGGCGGGNGCTGGNGGTGAGGGCCTGCAGGTCGGAACCTCCAGCGGGTTCGGTCAACGCCATCGTGGCGCGGATCTCACCGCTGGCCAGTGCGGGCAGATAACGCAGCTTCTGCTGCTCGGTGCCGAAGGTGAGGATGAGTGTGGAGACGACGGTGTGGCCACCCATCGCGCCGGCCAGGCTCATCCAGCCGCGGGCGAGCTGCTCGGTGACCTGGACGTAGCAGGGGGTGGAGACGGCAACCTCGCTGTAGGGTTCCGGAATGGTCAGGCCGAAGATGCCGAGCTTTTTCATCTGCTCGATGAGCTTCTCGGGATAGTCGTTGGCGTGTTCCAGGTCCCGGGCGACCGGGCGGACCTCCCGATCGACGAAGTCGCGCACGGTGTCGACGATGGCTTTTTCTTCTGCGGTCAAGGTACTCACGCCGGGTCCTCTTCGGCTGGTCCTCTTGGATGGCTCTTGGATGGCTGGTCCTCGTTGGATGGGGGGCCGGGGGTCGGCGGAGGTCAGATGACGCCGTCGGCACGGAGCGCGGCGATGGCGGTATCGGTGCGGCCCAGGCTGCGCAGGATGGTGTCGGTGTGTTCGCCGAGGGCGGGAACGGGGTTCATCACCGGGTCCAGGTCGGTGAGGGTGGCCGGAGGCAGGAGGGCACCGATGTCGCCGCCGGGGGTGGCAACGGTGCGCCACCGGTCGCGGCCAGTCAGGACGGGATGGTCGAGGAAGTGGGCGACGGAGTTCAGTCGGGCGTTGGCGATACCGGCTTTGGCCAGCAACGCCAGCACTGTGCCGGTATCGAGCGCGGCGAATCGGTCCGCGATCACCCCGTTGAGGGCGTCGCGGTGGGCGACGCGTGCGGAGTTGGTCGCGAAGCGGTGGTCCTCGGTCAGGGTCGGGTCGTCGAGCACGATCCGGCAGAAGGCGTGCCATTCGCGTTCGTTCTGGATGGCCAGCAGCACCGTCTGGTCCTCGGCGGTGGTGAACGGGCCGTAGGGGGCGATGGTGGCGTGCTGAGCGCCGACCCGTGCCGGTTGCCGCCCGCCGTACCGGGTGTAGTAGGCCGGTGAACCCATCCACTCGGCGAGGGCCTCGAACAACGATACCTCGACCGCGGAGACCGACCCCGTGGTGGCGCGCCGGTAGAGGGCGGTGAGGATGCCGGTGTAGGCGTACATGCCGGCGGCGATGTCGGCGACCGAGATCCCGGCCTTCGCCATCTGGTCCGGGCTACCGGTCAGCGACACGAGGCCGGTCTCGCACTGCACGAGCAGGTCGTAGGCTTTCCGGTCGGCCCAGGGCCCGTCGGTACCGTAGCCGGAGATCGTGCAGGGGNTCACCCGAGGGTGCCGGTCGGCCAGGGACGAGGCGTCGAGGCCGAGGCGAGCGGCGGCGCCGGGGCCGAGGTTCTGCACCAGCACGTCGGCCCTGGCCAGCAGCTCCTCCAGAACCGCGCGCCCCTCGGCGGTTTTCACGTCCAGGGTGAGGGATTCCTTGGAGCGGTTGAGCCACACGAAGTAGCTCGACTGGCCGTGCACCGACACGTCGTAGCGGCGGGCGAAGTCGCCGCCGTCGGGCCGTTCGATCTTGATGACCCGCGCGCCGAAATCAGCCAGCTGGCGGGTGGCGAACGGGGCCGCGACGGCCTGCTCCAGGCTGACCACGGTCACCCCGGCCAACGGCAGCGGGACGTGCGGCGAAGGGGAGTCCGGGGCGGCGCCCGGCGCAGTGCGGTGCCGCTGGTGCTCGGTCATGTGGTGCTCGGTCACGTCAGGCCGCTCCTTTGGCCAGGCAGGTGGTCTGCCAGCAGCGTCGCGGCACGCGCCCAGTCCAGTCCGGTCAGCAGCGCGGGAACGTCGGGGCCACAGTCGGCGATCTTGGCGCGCAGGTCCTGGTCCGAAGGTGGCCGCCCGGGCGACCCGGGTGGCAGCCGCTGGCTCACCGAGTACCGGGCGCCACCGCTGAGGGTGAGCGTGATATCGATGCGGCCGGAGAGCAGCCCGTCACCGCCCGGGGTCTCGGTGACGGCTACGAGCTGGAGCAGACGCTGGGCTTCGGGTCGGGTCACGGCGAGGTCGGTGAAACTCCCGAAGCCGGGATGGGGGTCTAGCAGTGCGGCGGCGATGGCATATTCAAGGCTGAACTTCCCCTGCAGCCCGGTGCGGGGCCGATGGTGGATCAGTGGCTGCACCGCGCCCTCGGGTGTGCTCACCTCGATCGCGGTGATGCCCGAGGCGACGACGTCGGCAGGCAGGTGCTCGCGCAGCGCGCTGATCGGGCGTTGCAGTGCGTAGCAGCAGGGAAAAATCTTGATCGCCAGCCCGCCGGGAACCGCCGGGCCGGTCACGTCGATGCGGTCCGGGTCGCCGCCGACCAGTCGGAGCCATGCATCCAGCGCGGTCGGATCCGCGGTGGCGCCGGCGGCGGCCAGCCTCGCCGCCCGAACTCCCGCGTCGGCGGCGAAGCCGACCTGCAGGGACTTGCCGGCGGAACCGAATGCCCGCTGCACCCCGCCGGCCGCGGGAACCGAGAGCGCGATCGCGGTGGCGATCCGCTCGGCCGACAGGCCCAGCGCCACCGACGCGGACACGGCGGCGGCCGGCGCCCCGGCCGTACAGGTGGCGTGCCATCCGCCGGCATAGTGCGACCAGCCCAGCGCCACCCCGAGCCGCGCCATCATCCCGGCCCCCGCCAGGTAGGCGCGGGCGTCCCCNCCGACGGCCAGCGTCGCGGGGNCGCACACCACGCTGATGTGGGTGGTCGACTCCAGGTGCAGGTCGTCGAAATCCAGGACGTGCCCGACCGCCGCCCAGCGCGCCGCGTCCGGCAGCCCGGCCGACAGCGCCACCAGATCGTCCTGCCGGGCGGCGAGCGTGACCGCTATCGTGTCGAGCAGCGAGCGCTGCGCCAGGTCGAGGTCCGCGGCACTCGGCGCGTAGTCGTGCGCCCACCGGGCCAACGTCTCGGCGGTCGGTTCCATCCACAACTCCCGACTCCCGCCAGCGCGGGGCCACACCTGGATCGCCCGTGTCTGGATCGCCCGTGTCCGCGGCGCACATACCCGTCCGGAGAATAATGTACGGCTAATAGTGATCGGTGACTCGCTGAGCGGCATGGTCACCGTGGAGTCCACCCAGGCACTCGCTGCCGGGGGGTTGATGGCTGCCGGGGGTTGATGGCTACTGTGCGCCTGGCCTGAGGCGCCGGTACAGGTACGCCGGTACAGGTACGACGACCCGGCGGGCCGGGGCTTCCGGATGTTGGCCCGGGGGACCTGTGGGCCTAACTTTCCCGGCCGTGGACGAACCAGCAGGCCCGTCGAGGTCGTCAGGAAGGTCGGGAAGGTGCGGGCCTGGCAGAGTGGATGACCACGGGGCCCGGCAGAGGAGAACATCGATGAGGATCGCGGAAGACATCACGCAACTGATCGGCAACACGCCGCTGGTCCGATTGCGTCGCGTCACGGACGGAGTGGGAGCCCAGGTCGTGGCCAAACTGGAGTCCTTCAACCCGGCGCACAGCGTGAAGGACCGTCTCGGTGTGGCCCTGATCGACGCCGTGGAGCGGGCCGGGCTGATCGGGCCGGACACCGTCATCCTCGAACCCACCAGTGGGAACACCGGCATCGCCCTGGCCATGGTGTGCGCCGCCCGCGGCTACCGCTGCGTCCTGACGATGCCTGAGACGATGAGCACCGAGCGGCGGATGCTGCTGCGGGCCCTCGGCGCGGAGCTCGTGCTCACCCCCGGTGCCGAGGGCATGCCCGGCGCCATCGCGAAGGCGGAGGAGCTCGCGAAGAACGACGAACGGTACCTCATCCCGCAGCAATTCGAGAACCCGGCCAACCCGGCGATCCACCGCGCCACGACCGCCGAGGAGATCTGGCGCGACACCGACGGGCAGATCGACGTGCTCGTCGCCGGAGTCGGCACCGGCGGGACCATCACCGGCGTCGCCCAGGTCATCAAGGAGCGCAGGCCCGAGGCCCGGTTCGTCGCCGTGGAGCCGTCGGCATCGCCGGTGCTCTCGGGCGGCGTGAAGGGACCGCACCCGATCCAGGGCATCGGCGCCGGGTTCGTCCCGCCGGTCCTGGAGACCGGCCTCGTCGACGAGATCATCCAGGTCGATGGTGAGGNCNCCTTCGNCCTGGCCCGCCGGCTGGCCCAGGAGGAGGGACTCCTGGTGGGCATCTCCTCGGGCGCGGCGGTGTCGGCGGCGCTGCAGGTAGCCCGCCGCCCGGAGAACGCCGGGAAGCTGGTCGTCGTCGTGCTTCCGGACTTCGGCGAGCGCTACCTGAGCACACCGTTGTTCGCCGGGCTCGGGTGACCGGCTGTGCTCTCGACGCTGCGCCATGACCTGCGCACGGTGAAGGAACGGGATCCGGCCGCCCGCTCCACCCTCGAGATCGCCCTGTGCTATCCCGGCGTGCACGCCGTCTGGGGCCACCGGATCAGCCACTGGCTGTGGACCCGTGACCTGCGGCTGCCCGGGCGCGTGGTTGCCACGCTCACCCGCATGCTCACCGGGGTCGAGATCCACCCCGCCGCCACGCTCGGCCCCGGCGTCTTCATCGACCACGCCACCGGCGTGGTCATCGGGGAGACCGCCGAGGTCGGCGCCGACGTCACGATCTACCACGGGGTCACCCTCGGCGGCACCAGCCTGGAACCGACCAAGCGGCACCCCACCATCGGCGACCGAGTGATCATCGGTGCCGGCGCCAAGGTTCTCGGCAACATCACCGTCGGCTCGGACAGCCGCATCGGGGCCAACGCCGTCGTCGTGCGGCCCGTGCCGCCCGGCTCAGTGGTCGTTGGCGTCCCCGGCCAGGTCATCACCCCCAGCCGTCCCCGGCCGGCCACCGCCCTGCCCGGTCAGGACGACGTGCTCCCCGACCTCGTCGGCGTCAGCCTGAAGTCCCTGCTCACCCNGGTCGACCAGCTGGAGGCGGTGCTCGACGGGAACACCGGGAACACCGACGGCCGCGCCGACGGGCGGGTCGCAGCCCGTCCCACGATCCGCCCGCCCCAGGCCGGTGTGTGGCACGGCGAGGACTTCTCCATCTGATCAACAACCTTAATCAACGACCTTAATCGGCGACCTGATCAACGACCTGATCAACGACCTGATCGGTGACGCCCCTGGCTCGACCGGTGTCCCTGGGGATCCGGTCGAGCCAGGATTTGCCGGCAAAGCATGCGTCGCCATAACCACTTGATTCCGTCGGTTTAGACCTCGCAATTCTGGAGCTGAGTCAGAATATGTCGATGACGACCACGGTGATGTTGTCCGCGCCGCCGGCGGCCAGCGCCACCGAGGCGAGATGGTGGGCGACCGCGGCGGCGGGCGCGTCCGCCGGCAGGCGCCCGACGTGACCGGCGAGGGCCGTGGCGGCCGAGGCGTAGTTCCACAGCCCGTCGCTGCACAGCACCACCCGTCCCGGCCCGGTGAGGGGCAGCGAGACGACGCGCGGTACCGCCGACCCGCTGCCCGTCCCGATCCAGTGGGTGATGGTGTGGGCGCCGGGCGCCGTCTCGGCCAGCTCGGCCGGAAGCAGGCCGGCCCGCACCGCCTCGGCCGCCAGCGTGTCGTCCTCGGTCAGCAGGTGCGCGCCCCGCGGGCCGAGTAGGTAGGCTCTGCTGTCCCCGAGCCAGCCGACGGCGAGCCGGTCCGCCGTCACGATCGCCGCGACGAACGTGCAGGCCGGCGCGTCGTCGGGGCTGGTGATCGAGGCGACGGCGCTGCGCTGGGCGGCCGCGGCCGCCGCCCGCAGCGCGGCGTTCTCCCAGGGGACGCCGCCGCCCGTCGGCTCGGGAGACCTCGGCGTGCCCACGGCGTCGGCCAGGAAGGCGGTGGCGTCCCGGGCAGCGGCCACGGCGGCCGGTCCCGAGCCGGGAGCCGTCGACNCCCCGTCGCACACGACCGCCACGACCGCCGGGCGGGCCGGGCCGGGCAGGTCGGCTGGATAGGCCGGGCCGGCTGGCCCGGGTGGGCCGACGACGGCGAGGGCGAACCCGTCCTCGTTGCTCCGGTGGACGAGGCCGCGGTCCGACACGCCGGCCGCGATCGTCAGGTCGACATCGATCCGGTCGCCGGGCTCGCGGCCGGCCGCCGTCAGGGCCACGCCGCAGCGTTCGCAGAACCGGTCGTCGGGAAGGACCGGCGCCGCGCAGCCGGGGCAGCGTCCCGCCGTGCCGGGGTCCGCCGTGCCGGGGTCCGCCGTGCCGGGGTCCGCCGTGCCGGGGTCCGCCAGGCCGGGGTCCCGTGGCCCCGACGCCGGTCCCGGCCGCTGTCCGGCGTTCATACCAGGGTCCGCGGGCGGACACGGTTGGCGAGGTCGACGAGGGCGTACCGCTCGTCGGTGGTCGCGGCCAGCCGGGCGAGCTCCCGGTAGGCGCGTTCCAGGCCGAAGCGCAGGTCCGCTTCCCGCAGTGCGGCACCGGCGACCGTGACGCCCGGGTCCACCGGGAGCGTGCCGGCCGCCACCAGGTCGAGCGCGGTGGTCAGCAGATCCCGGGTGAGAGCGGCCCGGCGGCCCGAGTCGAGGTCCAGGCCGGCCAGCACGTCCGACGCGGCCATGATGCCGGCCCGGTTGGGGACGCCGGCCACGGTCACCGTGCCGAGTACCCGGGCCAGCCGGATCTGGGCGTCGACGTGGGCGGCCGAGGCCGGTGGTACCCGGCGGTAGGCGGCCACCGCACCGTCGCGGTTGCCCGCGGCGATCCGCACCCGCGCCAGCCCGAACGCCGCGCCGGTGAACGCGTCGTCGGTGCGCGACACCAGGTCATACAGCTGCTGCGCCCGGGGGAGGTCGCCGGCGGCCTCCGCGGTGCGCGCCAGCGCCAGCTTCGGCGCGAGCTCGCCCGGGACCTCGTCGTAGACCCGGTCGAACGCGCCGCGGGCCGCGGCGGTGTCGCCGTCGGCGAGTGCCAGCAGCCCGCGCTGCCAGTCCACCCGCCACTCGAAGGGGTCCTCCGCCTCGATCTCGGCGAGCATCTCGCGGGCGGCGGCGGTCCGGCCCAGGCGCATCCGCAGGTCGGCCAGGTGCAGGCGCGCCCCGACGCTGGTGGTTCCCATCGCACCGAGCAGCTCGGCGAGCTGCTCGGGCGCGAGGTCCGGCAGGGCGGTGAGCGGGTCCGCCGCCGGGTCGTCGGGGTCGGCCCGTAGCCGGGGCAGCACCGACCACGGCGGCAGCGCGGTGAGGCCACCTTCGCCGGTGAGGCCACCTTCGCCGGTGAGGCCACCTTCGCCGGTGAGGCCACCTTCGCCGGTGAGGCCACCTTCGCCGGTGGGGTGGAGGTCGCCGGTGAACCGCCGGCTCGGCGCCGGCGCCGGGGCCGGTGTCCCGCGTTCGGCCGCGACGATCTCCCGCAGCACCCCCAGCAGTTCGTCGTGCATCTCCTCGGCGCCGGTGAAGCGGCGGTCGGGATCGGGCGCGGTCGCCTTGAGCAGGAACCGGTACAGCGACTCGTGCCGGGCGAGGACGGGATGGTCCGCCGCCGGTGGCATCGTGTGCAGGTAGGTCGAGGTGTTACCGCGGAAGTCCAGGATGAGGGTCGCGAGAGTGCGTCCCACGGCGAACAGGTCGGAGGCGACCGAGGGGCCGGTGGTGGGCACCTCGGGTGCCTGGTAGCCGAGGGTGCCGCAGCCGGCTCCGGCTACTGCGCCGTCGTCGATGCGACGGATCGCGTCGAGGTCGATCAGGCGCGGTGTCTCCCGGCCGAGCATCACGTTGTCGGGTGTGAAGTCGCCGAACACCAGGCCGTTTCGGTGCAGGTAGGCGAAGGCGGGCAGCGCCGCGAGGAGGTAGGCGACGGCCTGGGTGACCGGCAGCGGGTCGGGCCGGCCGGCGTCGGCCCGACGCCGGCACAGCACCTCCCGCAGCGAGGTGCCGCCGATGTACTCCATCACGATGTAGCTCGTGCCGGCATGCTCGACGAAGGTGAAGATCCGCACGATCGCCGGATGGTCGACGGAGGCCAGGAACCGGCGCTCGGCGATGGCCGCGGCCTGTGCCTCGCGGTCGCCGGAGTCGAGCAGGCCCTTGAGCACGACCCAGGAGCCCTCCGCGACGCTCGGGTCCCGGGCGAGGTAGATCCAGCCCTGGCCGCCGTGCGCGAGGGCCCCCGCGATCTCGTACGGCCCGACGCGGTCACCGGCGTGCAGCGTGGGACGGAACGAGAACGGCTGGCCGCATCCCGGGCAGAAGCCCTCGGGACGCGCGGGCCGGCGGCCCCGGGCGCGTCCCACCGGCGCGCCGCACCCGGCACAGGCCCGCCGCCGTTCCGGGATCTGCGGGTCCGCCAGCAGCATCGACGCCGGGTCCGGCACGTCGGGCTCGGGCACGTCGGGCTCGGGCACCTCGACCAGACCCGCGCCCAGCCGGCTCGGTGCGGTCCGCGACCCGTCCTCGACGACGCCGCCGCAGTCCGGCTCCGGGCAGGGGATGACCGCGTTCACGCACGCTCCTCGGTTGAGATCGTGGTTGAGATCGTGGTTGAGATCGGGGTTGAGGTGAGGGGTGGGCGAGGGGGAGCGCCCCCCGAACGCAGCCGGGTCAGGACCGCGTCCATCTCCCACCGAGAGATCATCATCGGTCAGTCCCGGTAGCGGGCGACCGGTGGCGTCGGCGGCGGGGCGAACGGTGCCGACAGCCACCGCCGGGCCAGCCGTTTCCAGGTGCCGTCGGCGATCGCGCGGGCCAGCACGCCGTTGACGAAGCGGGTCAGTTCCGGATGGTCGAGGCTGACGGCGACCGCGTCCGGCTCGTCCGACAGGGCCGGTCCGACAACGTACAGCCGCGGGTCCTGGGCGGCCATCCCGTTGAGGATGGCCGTGGTGGTCATGACGGCGTCGACCTCCCCGGCCTGGAGCAGCACGAGGCAGTCGGCGATGTTCGGCACGGTGCGCAGCACCGGGCGCGACGGTGCCCGCCGGATGGTCGCCGCCGCGCCGGCCGCCGCGCCGGCCGCCGTGCAGACCCGTCGCCCACCGAGATCGTCCATCCCCTGGTACGGCGAGTCGCGGGGGACCAGGACCCGTTGCGTCTCGTTGTAGTAGACGGCGGAGAAGTCCACCAGCGCGCGCCGCTCGCAGTTCGTCGTCATGGTCGCCACGACGACGTCGACGGCGCCGTCGCGCAGGACCGGGATGCGCTCGGCGTAGGTGACCGCGCGGAACCGCACGTGTCCGTCCGCGCCGAAGATCCTCCGGCCGACCAGGTTGGCGATCTCCACGTCGAAGCCCTCGAACTGGCCGGTGAACGGGCTGATCGACCCGAAGGGCGGGACGTCGGCCAGCACCCCGGCGATGAGGTAGCCGCGGCGTTCGATCGTCTCCAGGACGGTGCCCGTGGGCATCGCGCCCGGCGAGGGCAGCCGGCCCGGCGGGCGCCAGCTGGCCTGCGGATCGTCGCAGGTGGGTGTCGGCGTCACGGCCGCGGCGGCAGGCGTGAGGGCGGCAGGCGTGAGGGCGGCGGGCCGCGGGGGCGTCGGCGTCGCGGGGGCCAGGGGTCGGGCCTGGGCCGGCAGCGGACTGTCGACCGTGCCGCAGGCGGTGACGCCGACCGCCAGGGCGACGGTAATCAGTACCGTCACCGCTCGCGCCGTCGCGACCCGGATGATCATCATCGGCTCACCGGTAGTCGTTGATTCTCAGCTGGATGCCGACGAAGGCCAGGGCCGCGGCGAGCCCGAGCGCCACGGTGGCGCCGAGCGGCAGGCGGTTCAGCGCCTCGCCGGCGGCGGACAGGCGCGCTTCGAAGCGGGTACGGCTGGTCGTGAACACCGCTTCCGAGGCGTCGTCGAACCGGGTGAAGGAGGTCGTGCCCTCGCCGAGCGCCACGGCCACCGCCTGCTGGAACCCGCCGACATCGGACACCAGGTTACCGACCCGCAGGCTTGTCGCCTGGTATCCGCGCCAGGCCGGTTCCAGGGCGGCGCGGGCCGGGCCGTCCGGGCCGCGCAGGGCCACCGTCGCCGGCAGAACCCCGGTCCCGCTCCGGCGCCCCCTGTCGTCGTAGCCCAGTCGGGCGGCCGCGGCGCGGGCGTCCTCGTCGAGTTCCACGCCGTTGCCGTGGGCGACCAGCGACAGGCTTTCGTCACCCCATGCCCGTAATGCCAGCACCCGGGCCTGCGCGGTCAGCGTCATCGGGACGTACCCGTGGTCCCGGCTTTCGACGAGACGGCCACGTTCCACGCCGAACGCGGTCAGCGTCAACCCGAGGATGATCGCGGTGAGCGCCGTGGCGGCGAGCAGCGGCAGATTGAGGATCCGGTGGGTGCGCCGGAACAGCCGCACCTGCAGCGCGACGAGCCCGGCGAGCGTCGCGGCGCCGACGGCGCCGACCAGGAACACCTGGTGCCAGGAGCTCGCCCGCCGGTAGCCGTGGTCGATGTCGGTGGCGTCGGCGGTGGCCAGCGCGTCGGCGGCGGGCAGGATGGTGTCCCGCATCAGCGCGGACGCCTGCCGCAGGTAGGCCCCGCCGACGGCGAGGCCGAGCCGGTTGTTCGCCCGGGCCCGTTCGACCAGGCCGGTGTAGACGGGCAGTTGCGCGCAGAGCACGGCCAGGGGCTGGCGCGGACCACCGGCGCGGGCGAGATCGACGACGCGGTCGCCCGCCGCGGCGATGCTGCGCGCGTAGGCGGCACGCTGCCCCGGTGGTTCGACGCCGCCGGCGAGGAAGGCACGGGCCGCCGTGGCGTCCGCCGCCCAGAGCTCGGCGCGCAGGCTCTGGGCGGCGATGAAGGACGCGCCGCTGTCCTTGGTCAGGGTGTCGATCGCGTGCCGGCGGGTCTGCGTGGCGCCGAGGGCGGNGACCCACAGTGCGACGAGCGCGAGGACCACGAGCACGGACAGCAGGCGCAGCCGGCCCGGCGGGGTCGCCGCCCGGCGCCGTACCCCCGTAGCCACCGCGGTCATGGCTGGTGAGCGTATGGCCTGCGCAACCGCCGGGTAGCCACACTGTCACCTTGGCGTCACCCCGGCTGGTACCTCGTGCTGGCGCTGCGGCTGTGGGGCCAGCCGGTAGCCGCCACGGGCTCAGCCGAGCCGCCGGGAGGAGGTGGCCGGCACCGGTTCCGGTTCGGCGGCCGTCGGCCGGTGCGCGGAGTGCTCCACCCAGGCGGCCCCGGCGGTCGTGGTGGGATGGCCGAGCAGGTAGCCTTGGCCGTAGGGGATCCCGGCCGCCATCGCCGTGTCGAGCTCCATCGGGGTTTCGATGCCCTCGGCGATGACGCAGCCGCCGATCTCGCCGGCGACCTGCACCAGTCCCGTCGCGATGGCGCGCCTGGCCGGATCGGTGTCGATCCCGTGGGTGAGGACCCGATCCAGTTTGATGATCTCCGGGCGCAGGTGGATGAGCTGTTCCAGGCCCGCGTAGCCGGTGCCGACGTCGTCGATCGCGATGCGGACCCCGCGGCGGCGCAGCACGCCGACGGCGACCAGCAGCTCCGAGTCGTCGCCGATGTGCTCGTGCTCGGTGATCTCCACGATGAGGCGATCGGCCCCCCGGTCGGGAAGGATGTCGACCAGGCCGGAGGTGATGGTGGACGGCGAGGCGTTGACGGCGAGGGTGAGGTCGGACGGGAGCGTCGGCAGGACGGTCAGCGCGTGGCGGATCGCCATGAGTTCCAGTTCGATGCTCAGGCCGACGGTTGCGGCGTCGTTGTACCACTGCTGCGCATCGCCGGTCGTGTGGGGGAAGCGGGACAGCGCCTCGACCCCGACGATCCGCTCGTCCGTGAGCCTGAAGATCGGCTGGAAGATCATCTTTGGGCCGCCCGCGTCGATGAGGTCGCTCACCTCCTGCCAGATGCGGCGTCGCTGTTCCCACAGGCGGTGCAGGTCGAGGACCGCGTCGCTCAGGAAGGCCGCCAACAGGTGCAGGAAGTGCACGTCGCGGTCGCGTGGGTGGGGGAGCGCGTCGTGGGCGAGGCAGCCGACTATGCCGTACACCTCGCCGTCGTTGTCGGCGACCGGCGCCGCGGCGTACGCGCCGACGCCCAACTCGCGGACGACGCCCGCGTCCGCGGTGCGCGGATCGGTGCGCGTGTCCGCGACGATCTCCGGTATCTCGCCGGACAGCACCCGCCCGAGCAGGGCATGCTCGCGGCGGATCGTCGAACCCGGCGCCAACCTGAACCCCCGTGCGTCCCCGCTGAGAACCTGCAGGACAAGCAGATCCCCGTCGATCCGGGCCAGCCCCGCGACGTCCATCCGCAGATGCCGGCGCAGGATCTCGAGGAGATCCGTCACTACTGTGTCCGGCTGTGTGACGCCTGCCGGCGGGCCCAACGTCGACAGCGCATCCGTCATCCGGACCACCTCCATGTTCGGCATGCCCGAAACCACCCGCTGTCATGCCGGGCCGGAGCGCTGTCATGCCGGGCCGGAGCTCAGGCCAGGGCGGCCTCGACGGCGTCACCGACCAGCTGGCCCAGCCGCGGTGGCGCTCCGCGACGCACGCGCACGTGCAGGGGTTCGGGCGCAACGGCGGGCAGGTCGTGGCGCCGTTCGAGCCCCGGGGGAACCGGCCCGACGTCGGCGAGCAGAGCCACCCCGACCCCGGCGCGGGCGGCGTGCAGCACACCGGCGAGATGGCCTGCCTCACCGACCACCCATGCCGTGCGCCCGACCCGCGCCAGGGTGCTCAACGCCTGGCTGCGAATGGTGCAGGGATCGTTGATCGCCACGAGGGGCAGCGGCCGGTCCGGCGGCGGAGGAGTCCAGCCGGCGGCGGCGTACCAGGCGAGGGGAAGGCAGCCGGCGGGGCGGGCCACCGCGCCCCGTGCCGTTCCCAGGAGCACGGCGACGTCGACGGCACCCTGGTCGAGGGCCTCGGTGAGCCGGGCTCCCCGGTCGAGGCGGAACCGGATCTGAGCCTCGGGAAAACCGGTGGTCAGGGTGGACATCCACAACGGCAGCAGATGGTCGGCGGCGTGCTCGGTCGCCCCGACGGTGATCGTCCGAAGCTCCGCGGGCGCGCCGCCCTCCCGCCGGCCGACCCCCAGCTGCTCGAGCGCGCCGTCGTGCAGGGCGAGGATCCGCCGGGCCGCGGTCAGGAGCAGCTCACCATCCGGAGTGAACCGGGTGGCGCGACCGTCCGGCTCGACCAGCGGGCGGCCGATCGCCTTCTCCAACCGGCGGACATGCTGGCTCACGGCGGACTGCGAGATACACAGCAGGTGCGCGGCGCGGCGGAAGCCCCCGCAGTCGGCAATGGTGACGAAACTTCGCAAAGCCGTTACATCGAGCACGGGGGACACGGGCGCACTATAACACGAATTGATTACGTTTCGTGATTAGTTTGATCACGAATCCGCGTTGGACATCGGTTGGAAAAGGCACCACTCTCAGGAACATGGTCGGCAGGTCGAGCGCATCCGAGTATGGGCTGGTCATGGCGTACGGGCTGGTCACGGCCCGGGCCGGGGCCTGCCGTCGGGCGCGGGACCCGCTCGGCCGGTGCGTGCTGACGCGGCGGCGAGTCGTCGACTTCGGGATCCTCGCATCCTCCTGCTGTCGCTGCTGTTGACGCGGTCCTCGCCGCCCGGCCCGACGGCGCTGCGCTCCCGACGGCGCTGCGCTCCCTGATGACCGTCTTCCAGCACGTGCGGCAGGCCCGCGATCCCTTCTGGCCCGACGATCTTTACCGGACGATGATCGCCGACTCGCTGACCCGGCCGGTCCTGCTCAACGCCGTCCGGGCCGAGCCGGAGCTGGGCGCCCCGGTCCGCGGCGGACTGCCCGCCACGAAGATCCGTCGTACCGCCGACGGTTGGGTGCTGACTGGGCACAAAGGCTACGCGACGAGCTCGGAGGGCCTGAGCTACCACCTGGCATGGGCGGCGACCGAGGACGACGACCCGTTGCTGGGACACGCGATCGTGCCGGCTGACAGCCCCGGAATCCGCATCGTGCGCACCTGGGACCACTTCGGGCTGCGGGCAAGCAGCACCCACGACGTGATCTACACCGACGTCGAGATCCCCACCGGGAACTTCCGGGGGGTGCCCCGCTCCGCCCAGCCTGCCGACACGAGCCTGGCCGCCGTCACGATCGGCGCCACCGCCCTGTATGTCGGGGCGGCGCGGGCCGCACAGGAGTTCTTCGTGCGCTTCGCGAACGAACGCGTTCCGACGTCGCTGGGCCGGCCGATCGCCACCACCGAGCGGATCCAGACGATCGCCGGGGAGATCGAGGCGCAGCTCGTCGCCGCCGAGGAGGTCGCCTTCGGGGTGGCCCGCCGCTTCGATGAGGGCGCGCCGGACGCCGCGGAGCGTGCGGTGCTCGCGAAGCCCCTCGTCGCCCGGGCCGCCATCACCGCCGTGCAGACCGCCGTCGCAGCCATCGGCAACCCCGGCCTGACGCGGCACAACCCGCTCGAACGGCACCTGCGCGACGTGCACTGCGTCCGCGTCCATCCCCCCAGGAGGACACGGCGCTGCTGATCGCCGGTCGCCGGACCCTCGCCACCGCAGCTCCCGCTGTGCGGTCCCCTGCCCCGCCCGCACCACCCGAATCGACGCCGACCTCGTCGTCTCGTCCAGGAGCACCTCCAGGAGCACCTCCAGGAGCACCTCCAGGAGCACCATCACCATGACTACCCCGACTACCCCGACTACCCCGACTACCCCGCACCGGCACCGAACGACGCGAAGGCTGGCCGCAGCGGCCGTCTCCGTCCTCACGACCGTCACGCTCGCGGCCTGCGGGAACGGCGGCGGCAGCACGGCGTCGGGCGGGACCCCCGTCCCCGGCGGGCGGCTGAAGATCGCCTTCTGGTCGGACCTCCAGAACTGCGTCGACCCCAACCAGGTGTACTGGATAGAGACGCGCAGCCTCGACCGGAACATCGCCGACTCACTGACCGATCAGGATCCCAGCACCGGGAAGATCGTTCCCTGGCTGGCCAACAGCTNGACGGTGAGCCCCGACGCCAGCGAGTACACGTTCTCGCTGCGTAAAGGTGTGACCTTCAGCGACGGCACCACGCTCGACGCGGCTGCGGTGAAGACGGCCTTTGACGGGTTGCACGCGCTCGGCGCCAAGTCGACGCTGGGCCTGAGCTACCTGGCGAACTACAAGGCGACGACGGTCGTCGACCCCACCACGGNGAAGGTCGCCTTCAAGGGCGCCGCCCACCTCGACGGCATCGACGTCACCTACATCGCCGAGGACAGCGTCCGCGTCGGCCTTGACGATCCCGTGCCCGGGCAGTACTTTCGCCCCCTCTGGGACGCGCTGCACCTCGACTTCGGCCTCTCGCTCACCCAGAACACGACCGTCGGCGCGCTGCTCGCCGACAAGCTGCCCACGACCCTCGCCCTCGCGGCGGTCGCCGTCGTGCTCATGGCGGTGCTCGGCGTCACGGTCGCCTACCTCGCCAGCTACCTCCAGTGGGGGCCGGCGCGGGCGCTGCTGCCCCGGCTGCCCGCCGTCGCCATCTCGCTGCCGCCCTTCTTCGTGGGGCTGCTGCTCATCCAGATCTTCGCCTTCTCCCTCGGCTGGTTCCCGGCCACGGGCACGGACGGGTGGCGCAGCCTGGTGCTGCCCGCGCTGACCCTGTTCGGCGTCCTCGTCGGCCACATGGTGGCGAACGCCGTGGTCGTCGAGACCGTCTTCTCCCGCAGCGGCATCGGGCTCCTGGCCCAGCAGTCGGTCCTCAGCCAGGACGTGCCTGTCGTGCAGGCGATCGTCCTGATCGCCGCGGCCCTGTTCGTCACCGTCAACCTGCTCGTCGACCTGCTCTACTCGCTTCTCGACCCACGCGTCGCGTGGACGCCCCGGGTCAACTAGGCAGGAACTGATGCCCGAGAACATCCTCGCCAGGAATCGCGACCTCGCCCACCGAGAAGCTGCGCGGCCCGAGCCTCCACCACCTGTTCGGCACCGACGAACTCGGCCGGGACCTGTTCACCCGGGTCATCCACGGCTCCGCCATGACGGTCCGGGCAACCGGGGCGTCCGTGCTCATCGCGGTCGTCGTCGGTCTCGCGATCGGTGTCCTCGCCGGATTCTTCGGCGGCTGGATCGACGTGTTCCTCATGCGCGTGGTGGACGTTCTGCTCGCGATCCCGCTGCTGCTGGCGCTCGCGATCGTCACCGCCCTCGGGTTCGGCCTGGTGCCGATGGCGGTCGCGGTGGCGGTGGCCCTCGTGCCGCAGTTCGCGCGGACCAGCCGGGCCCAGGTGTTCCAGGTCAAGGGCCAGGCCTACGTCGAGGCCGCCCGCACCGGGGGCGCATCCTGGGGTCGGGTGCTGTGGAAACACATCCTGCCCAACTCGTGGGGTCCGGTGGCGGTGCTCGCGGTCCTCGACTTCGGGACGGCCGTGCTCGTCATCTCCTCGCTCAGCTTCCTGGGCTTCGGTGCCCCGCCACCGGCGGCAGAATGGGGGACACTCATCTCGAACGGGCGCAACTTCCTTATCACCAGCCCCTGGCTGTCGCTGCTGCCGGGTCTGTTCGTCGGGCTGGTCGTGTTCAGCCTCAACCACATTGCCCGCACGATCGAAGAGGTGCAGCGGTGAACATGGTGAACACGGTGAGCGCGTGAATGCCGTGAGCACGGTGAGCACGAAGGCGGACGCCGTGGCGGGCCGGAACATCGTGGAGCTCACCGGGCTGTCCGTCGCGGGCACCGGCGTGACCGGCGCGTCCGAGCGGGTGCTGCGGACGATCCGCGGCACGGTGATCGGACTGGTCCCGCAGGACCCGATGGTCGGGCTCAACCCGACGATGCGGATCGGCGGGCAGGTGGCCGAGGCCGTGCGCCGCAGCGGCGTTGACAAGCGGCTCGTCTCCGCCGAGGTGGTCGAGGCGCTCGACCGGGCCGGGCTCGACAACCCGGTCCTGCGGGCCCGGCAGTACCCGAACCAGCTCTCCGGCGGCATGCGGCAACGGGTCCTCATCGCGATCGCGATCGCCGCGCATCCGCGCCTCATCGTCGCCGACGAACCGACGAGCGCGCTCGACGTCACCGTGCAGCGGCGGATCCCCGACCATCTCGGCCGCCTGGTTGCCGAGTCCGGCACCTCGCTGCTCATCATCACCCACGACCTCGGGGTCGCGGCCGACCAGGCCGACCGGGTCGTCGTGATGCGGCGCGGCCGGGTCGTCGAACGCGGGGCACCGGCGTCGATCCTGCGCACCCCGCGCGACCCTTACACCCGCCACCTCATCGAGGTGGCGCCGGCGTTGTCGTCCACCGGCGGCCTCGTCCCGCGCTTCCCCGAGGCGCCCCCGGCTCCCGAGCTGCTGCGGCTAGAGGGGATCACGAAGGACTTCCGGCTGCCCCGGACCCGGGGCGGGGAGCGGGTCTTCCGGGCGCTGGACGAGGTGTCCCTGTCGGTGCGGGCGGGCCAGACCCTGGGCCTCCTCGGCGAGTCCGGGTCGGGCAAGACCACCGCGCCGCGCATCGCGATGGGCCTGGAGAAGCCGACCAGCGGCCGGATCCACCTCGACGGGCAGGACATCACCTCCGCCGGCTGGTCGCAGCTGCGGCCGCTGCGGCGGCGGTTCCAGCTTGTCCACCAGAACCCGTTCTCCTCACTGGACCCGCGGTTCACCGTCGGGGAGAGCATCGCCGAGCCGCTGCTCTCCTTCCGCGTCGGCGACCGGGCCAGCCGCGCCGCCCGGGTGCGCGAGCTGCTCGATCAGGTCGCCCTGCCCGCCGCGTTCCGCGGCCGCCGGCCGATCGAGCTCTCCGGCGGCCAGCGCCAGCGGGTCGCGATCGCCCGGGCACTCGCGATCGAACCCGAGCTGGTCTTCCTCGACGAACCCGTCTCGGCGCTCGACGTGTCGGTGCAGGACCAGATCCTGACCCTGCTCCTGCGGCTGCAGCAGGAGCTCGGGGTCGCCTACTTCTTCATTTCCCACGATCTCGCCGTCGTGGCCCAGCTCGCCCACGAGGTCGCGGTGCTGCGCGCCGGCCGCATCGTCGAGAGTGCTCCGGCGGCCGACGTCCTCACCGCGCCGACGCAGGACCACACCCGCGAGCTGCTCGGCGCGATTCCCGGGCAACGGTTCGCGGCCGCACTCGCCGCCGCCCAAGGAAAGGACGCACGATGAGTCGCAGGTACGCACGCACGGTGAGTCGCGGGTACGCACGCACGGTGAGTCGCAGGTACATCGTCATCGGAGCCGGGGCCGTCGGCGCGACCGTCGCCGTGGAGCTGCGGCTCGCCGGGATCGACGTCGTCGTCGTGGCCCGGGGCGCGAACCTCGCGGCGCTGCGGGCGGGCGGGCTGCGCTACATCCGACCGCCGGCCACGCCCGGCGGTGAGCCCGACGAGCGGCGGATCCCCCTCGACGTCGTCGGCGGCCCGGACGAGGTCGACCTGCGTGGTGACGACGTGCTCGTCCTCGCCACCAAGTCGCAGGACTCCGAGGCGCTGCTCGCGCAGTGGGCATGGCGGCCGGTTGACGTTGACGGCACGCGGCGCACGGCGGCGGAGGCGCTGCCCGTCGTGCTGCTTCAGAACGGGATCGAGAACGCCCGTACGGCGTTGCGCCGGTTCGCCACGGTGATCGACGCGGTCGTCCTCAGCCCCTCCTCGCACGTGCGACCCGGCGAGGTCGTGTCCCCGGCGGCCCCGCTCGCGGCGGCCTTCTACCTGGGCCGCGCCCCTCGCGGCGCCGTTGACGACCCGACCGCCGAGGCTGTCGCGGCCGACCTGCGCCGAGCCTCGTTCGCCGTCGCGGTCGTCGCGGACATCGACCGACGCAAGGCCGGCAAGCTGCTGGGCAATCTGGCCTACAACCTCGACGCGATCTACGCTCCGAGCGAGCTGCGCGACGCGGCGGCTGCCGTGCTGGTCGAGGAGGCGCGGCGGGTGTTCGCCGCGGCCGGCGTGGAGACCGCCGGCGTCTGTCCGGACGACGGGCTCGACCTGTCCGGCCTCGTTCCGCACGAGATCCCCGGCTTCTCCCGGGAGGGCAGCTCCACCTGGCAGAGCCTGGCGCGTGGCGGGTCGGTCGAGTCGGACTTCCTCAACGGCGAGATCGTGCTGCTGGCCCGCCTGCACGGGCTGGCGGCACCGGTCAACGCCGGGGTGCAGCGGCGGATCGCCACCGCGGCGCGCACCGGCACGCCGCCGGGCGGATTCGACCAGGCCGACCTCGCCGCCCTGCTGGCCTCGGCACCTGCCGGCGTGGTCCCCTATGCCGGCGTGGTCCCCTATGCCGACGTGGCCCCGGATGCCGGCAGGACACGTGCCGGCGTGGCGCTCGGGGAGGTCCTCGTCAACGTGAGACGTCTGCACGACGAGCTGCTCTCGCCCGGCCCGCCGCTGCTGCTCGACGTCCGCTGGGCCCTGGGTGACCCCCACGGGCACGACCACTACCGCGAGGGCCACCTGCCGGGCGCGGTCTACGTCGACCTGGACACCGAGCTCGCCGCCGCACCGGGCGGGACCGCCGGGCGGCATCCGTTGCCCGAGCTCGTCAACCTCCAGCAGGCCGCCCGGCGCTGGGGGCTGACCGCCGGGCGTGCGGTCGTGGTCTACGACGCGGTCGGCGGGCTGTCCGCCGCCCGGGCCTGGTGGCTGCTGCGCTGGGCGGGCGTCGCCGACGTCCGCATCCTCGACGGGGCACTCGCGGCCTGGCAGGAGGCCGGGTTCCCGCTCGAGACCGGCGAGATCATCTCGGCGCCCGGCGACATCGTCCTGCACGCCGGTCAGCTGCCGGTGCTCGACGCGGACGGCGCCGCCCGGGTGGCCCGCGAGGGTGTCCTCCTCGACGCCCGTGCGGCCGAGCGGTATCGCGGCGAGGTGGAACCGATCGACCCGCGCGCCGGCCACATCCCGGGAGCGGTGAGCGCCGCGACGGGGGAGAACCTCGACGCGAGTGGCCGGTTCCTGCCCCGGGACGAGCTGCGGGCCCGGTTCGCGGCCCTCGGCGTCGTCGGCGGCGGCGACGTCGGCGTCGGCGGCGACGGGAACGGGGCCGGCGGGCGGGCGCGGCCGGTCGGGGNGTACTGCGGATCCGGAGTGACGGCCTCCCACGAGATCGCCGCGCTCGCCGTCGCCGGCATCGACGCCGCCCTGTACCCGGGTTCCTGGTCGGCCTGGTCGGCCGACCCCGACCGGCCCGTCGCCACGGGTCCGCAATGACCCCGGCGCGGTTCGCGGTCGCGCTGCCGGCCGGGCAGTGGAGCACCGATCCGGCCGTCGTCAACGCCCACCGGTGGGACCGGTCCGGCTGGCAGCCCGCGGGCCGCCCGATCGGCGTCGCGTTCGCGCGCGAGGTGACCGACGTCCAGGCGGTGCTGCGGGCGGCGAGCGCGGCGCGGGTAGCGGTGACGGTGCGCGGCGCCGGTACCGGCCTCGCCGGGGGAGCCGCGGCCTCGGCGGGCAGCGTCGTGCTCGACCTGTCCGGAATGAACCGCATCCGCGAGCTGTCGGTCACCGACGCGGTCGCGGTCGTCGAGCCTGGCGTGATCACCGCCGATCTCGATCGGGCGGCCCGCGAGGTCGGCCTGTGCTACGCGCCGGATCCGGCGAGCGCGGCCATCTCCACCATCGGCGGGAACATCGCGACGAACGCCGGGGGCCTGAGCTGTGCGAAGTACGGCGTGACCCGGGAGTCGGTGCTCGGTCTGGACGTCGTCCTCGCAGACGGCGAGCGCATCAGCACCGGGCGGCGAACCGTCAAGGGGGTCGCCGGCTACGACCTGACCGGGTTGTTCGTCGGATCGGAGGGAACTCTCGGGGTGGTCGTCGGCGCCACCGTGCGGCTGCGGCCCGCGCCGCGCTCCACGGTCACCCTGGCGGCCTTCTTCGACACCTTCGCCGAGGCCGCCGAGGCCGTCACCGCGCTTGGCGTCGCCGGGATCGTCGTGGCCGTGGCCGAACTGCTCGACGGCCGCACGGTGCGGGCCGTCGACGCCGCCACCGGCAGCGACCTTGCCTCCGCCGGCGAGGTCTTCCTGCTCGTCCAGACCGACGGGTCGGGCGCGGGAGAGGAGGCCGATGCCGTCGAGGGCATTCTCGCCGAGCGGGCGAGGAAGGTCCGGCGGTCGGTGGACGAGGCCACGGCGGAGGCGCTGCTCGCCGCGCGCCGCTCGGCGCTACCCGCGCTGGAGCGCCTCGGCCGGGTGCTCATCGAGGACATCGCCGTGCCGCGCGGCCGGATGGCGCAGGCCGCCGCGCGCATCGTCGAGATCGGCGCCGCCACCGGCGTGGACATCTTCACTCTGGCCCACGCCGCCGACGGCAACCTGCATCCCATCATCGTGGTCGACCCCGTCGACCCCGTCGACCCCGTCGACCCCGTCGACCCCGTCGACCCCGTCGACCCCGTCGACCCCGCCGACCCCGCCATCCCCGAGCGTGCCTGGCACGCCGCCGAGCAGATCTTCGCCACCGCGCTGGACCTGGGCGGAACGGTGACCGGCGAGCACGGCGTCGGGGTGCTCAAACGGCGCTGGCTCGCCACGGAGCTCGGCTCACGCAGCCACGACCTGCAACTCCGGCTCCGTCAGGTCTTCGACCCGGCCGGCATCCTCAACCCGGGCCGCGCGATCTGACCATTGACCGGCCCGCGCCGCCGTGAGTGTCGCTTCTCGCACGGTGGGCGGGGACCGGGCGAATCTTCCCAGCGCTCCCGATGGTGAGAATCGCTACCGACAGTGAGAATCGCTACCGATGGTGAGAACAGTCCCAACGGCGAGAACACGAGAACGGGGACAGTCTCGGCCGCGCGCCCCATCATTGTCGATGTGGGCAGTGGGGCCGGGCGCGCTGTTCGCCTCATGACTTCGTCGTCCCGAGGAGAAGACCATCATCAAGGGCACCTTCCGTTCCTTGTCCGTCTACAATTTCCGGCTCTTCGCGGGTGGCCAGGTGTTGTCCGTGACGGGAACCTGGATGATGGTCGTGGCCCAGGACTGGCTCGTCCTTTCGCTGAGCGGCGACTCGGGAACAGCCCTGGGCCTCGTGACCGCCCTGCAGTTCACCCCGATGCTGTTGCTGACCCTCTACGGCGGAAGGCTCGCGGACCGCTACGACAAACGCCGGCTACTGACCGTCGCGAACCTGGCCTCCGGACTGCTCGCCCTGGCGCTGTCGCTGCTGGTGTTAACCGGCACGGTCCGGCTGTGGCACATCTGCCTGNTCGCACTGGGCCTCGGTCTCGTGAACGCCGTCGAGATGCCGACCCGGATGGCATTCGTGAGCGAGCTGGTCGGCGCCGAACTCCTCCCCAACGCGTCGGCGCTGAGCGCGGCGTACTTCAACGTCGCCCGGGTCGCCGGCCCGGCCGTCGCCGGCCCGTTGATCGGCGGCTTCGGTACCGGCCCGGTCATGATGTTCAACGCCGTGAGCTACCTCGCGACGGTGGTGGGTCTGCGGATGATGCGCCCGGCCGAGATGCACCGCGACGCGCGCCGGGCGACCTCCACCCGCGTCGTCGACGGACTGCGGTACGTGCTCGGCCGGGAGGACCTGGTGCTCGTGCTTGGACTCGTCGCGACGATCGGGCTGTTCGGCCTGAACTTCCAGCTCACCGTGCCCCTGCTCGCCAGGACGGTATTTCATGCCGACGCGGCGGCCTTCGGGCTGCTCACCAGCGGGCTCGCCGCCGGATCGCTGCTCGCGGCCCTCGTGACGNCCGCCCGCCGCACCCGCCCGTCGGCCGGCATGGTGATCGGATCCGCGCTCGCGTTCGGCCTGCTGGAGACGGTGACCGGCTGGGCGCCCAGCTATGCCACGGCGGCCGTGCTCCTGATCCCTACCGGCTTCGCGACGATCTACTTCGCTCAGGCGGCGAACCACCGCATCCAGCTCGGCAGCGATCCGCAGTACCGAGGCCGGGTGATGGCGATCTATACCCTGATCCTGCAGGGATCGACGCCGCTAGGTGCCCTGTTCGTCGGCTGGCTCACCGAGCACCGTGGCGCCCGCGCCGGGTTCTACATCGGAGGTCTCGTTTCGGTCGCCGCCGCGATCGCCACACTGGTGGTGGACCGCATGCGGGCCGCGGCCGTCGACGACCCGCCACGCCCCGGCGCCCCGGCGCCCGGCGCCCGAACTGTAGAGGGTTAGTCACGGTCCACAGTCTCCGCCATTGCTAACCCGCCACACTTTCCCGTTTCCCACACCGGGCCGCCCGCCACCTAGTGGTCCTGTTGCCGGAGGTGATGTGTCGAACGCCGAGTCGAACGCCGAGCGGAAAAGAGCCCCGGGAACCCTTGCATCGCCTAAGCTGGAGACTGAGGGATTCCCCGGATAATTCGATTCCATCACGAGAGCGGTGTACTATCATCATGCGAGTATCCGACCGCGGCGGTGGCCGTGTCCAGTGACGTCGATCTGTGGCTGAGGCGTTTCCATCCGGCGTCGGCGAGCGCCCCGCGGCTTGTCTGTTTTCCCCATGCGGGCGGCGCGGCAAGCTTCTACGTTCCGCTATCCAGGGCATTGTCGCCGGTCGCCGAGGTGCGTTCGGTGCAGTATCCGGGCCGCCAGGACCGGCGGACGGAGAGGCCCGAGACGGCCATCGAACCCCTCGCGGACCGCATTGCCGACGTGCTGCGTCCCCTCACCGACCGCCCGCTGGCGTTCTTCGGTCACAGTATGGGGTCGACCGTCGCCTTCGAGGTGACCCGCCGGCTGGAGGCGGCGGGCGGCCCGGTGCCGTTCGTGCTGTTCGCATCCGGCCGCAGAGCCCCGTCGGCCTCCCGCGCCGAATCCGTGCATCTCCTGGACGACGAGGGTTTTCTGCGGGAAATCCGTGCGCTTGGTGGAACCGACCCGCGCATCCTCGCCGATCCCGAAATACTGAAGCTGATCCTGCCGCCCACCCGGGCGGACTACCGGGCGATCGAAACGTATTCTGCCCCGTCGGACGCGGTGATCGGTACGGCGATTACCGTGCTGGTCGGGGATTCCGACGCCAAGGCCACCGTGGCCGAGGCCGAACAATGGCGGGCGCACACGACCGGNGCGNTCACGCTGAAGGNCTTTNCCGGTGGCCATTTCTATCTGTCGGACCAGCAGGCCGCCGTCATCGACACCGTCTCGGCCGGGCTGGTTCCCGCGGCCACCGCGGGGCCCTCGCTCTGACCCGTCGGCTTGCCCCGCCGGCTGGCTCGTCGGTCAACGTTGTCGACCTGGACGTGTCGACCTGGACGTGACCCCCACCACGGGCACCGGCGGCACCCCGGGCGGGATTCGCGTCAGCGTATTTCGTTCGGGGCCGTGGCACCGCGGCTACGCTTCGACCGTGCGGTACGGGTCGGGACGCGAGGGACGCGAGGGACGCGAGGGACGCGAGGGACACGAGGGACACGAGGGACACGAGGGACACGAGGGTGTGGTGGCCGGTCTGCTCGCCGCGGCCGCGGCCGAGACGGGCGCGTCCGTGGGGCCCCCGCCGGCGCGGGCGATGTCCCGCGCCTACCGGGAGTTGTCCGACCGGTATCGCGCGAACACCGCCACACCGGGTGACGGCGAGCTGACGGCGGATCACGTCCAGGCCTACCTCGCCGCCCGACTGCCCGCGACGCTGGCGGTCACCCGCGCGGTTCTCGGTGAGGTGGCGCTGCGCCGCCCGGACTGGCGGCCCGGGTCCGTCCTCGACCTGGGCGCGGGTCCCGGGACGGCGACCTGGGCCGCGCTGGCGGTCTTCCCCGGCGTGACCCGGGCCGTCCTGGTCGAGCGGTCCGCGCTGATGATCGACGTCGGTCGCCGGCTGGCCCGCCGCGGTGGCGCGCCGGCGCTGGGCACCGCGACCTGGCAGCGCACGTCCGTGCTCACCCCGCCCGGCGACGGCGCGGACCGGGCCGACCTGACAGTGGCGGCCTATGTGCTGGGCGAGCTCGCCGACGGCGACCGGGCCGCAGCCGTGGCCGCGTGGTGGCGGGCCACCGCGGCGGAGTTGGTCATCATCGACGCGGGAACCCCGGCCGGCTTCGCGCGGATCCGCGCCGCGCGCTCGGCGCTCGTCGAGACCGGCGCGACCATCACCGCGCCCTGCCCCGCCGACGACGACTGCCCGATGACGGCGGGGGACTGGTGCCACTTCGGCCGGCGGGTCGAGCGCAGCGCACTGCACCGGGCGATGAAGGACGGTGCGCTCGGGTACGAGGACGAGAAGTACTCCTACCTCGTCGCGTCGCGCCGGCCGCCCGCGCACGCCGCCGGTCGGGTGCTGCGCGTGCCGCGGGCCCGCTCGGGCCATGTCCGCCTGACGGTCTGCGAGGCGCCGCGGCAGGGTGACGTGGTCATGCCGCGGCAGCGTGACGTGGTCGTTTCCCGCAGCGAGAAGGAGGCCTACCGCTGGGCCCGGCGGGCCTCCTGGGGGGACGCCGTCCCGCCCGGCNCNGGGCCGCGCTGNCCCGCTGTCAACGTCGGGACCCGCCGGTGACCGGAACCCGGTGACCGGAACCCTTTGACCTGGTACCCGGCAGTCATGGCCAGTTACCGGCTGTCTACGCTTATGTCTGTTATGCCGTTGTCTGTTATGCCGTGTCGGTGTGCGTCGAAGCCGGTCCATCAGATGGACGGCGGGTCGACGGCGGCCCGCCGCCGGGCCCGCCGGTCGGGCCGCACGCCGGCGCTGATCGTCGCGGCCATCTGCGGGTGTTCGTTTGTCGTCAGCCTGGTCCTGCAGGCGACGCTGTACCGGCACGGCTCGGGTGACGCGGACGAGGCGGCCTACGTCCTGCAGGCGCGCATGCTGCTCGACGGCCGCCTCACCCTGGACGCGAACACCGTCGAGCCGTTCTTCCGGCCCTGGCTGACCGGGGAGCACGACGGGCGGGTGTTCACCAAGTACCTTCCCGGGTGGCCGGCGCTGCTCGCCGCGTCCCAGGCGTTGTTCGCCACCATGGCCGTCGCCCCGGCCCTGGTGGCGGCCGGCTGGGTGGCCGGGACGTACCGGCTGGCCCGCGAGCTCTTCGACGACGCGGTCACCGCGGTCACGGCGGCGGTGTTCGTCGCGCTGTCCCCGCTCGTCCTGGTACACACCTCGCTGCCCCTCGCCTACGCGTGCGGAGCCGCGACGCTGACCCTGGCGTGCGCGGCGCTGCTGCGTGGCGGCCGGACCGGGGCGCGGCTGTCGCTCATCGGCGGCGGGGCAGGCCTGGGATTCGTCCTGCTCCTGCGGCCCTTCGACGCGGTGATCGTCGCCGTTCCCGTCGTGGTGTTCGTGCTGGCGCGGCTGTGGCGGTCCGCGGGTGGCCGGTCCGCGGGTGGTCGGTTCATGCGTGCCGTGGCGCACCGGACCGCCTGGGCACTCGCCGGCCTGGCGCCGTTCGTTGTCGTGCTCCTGGCGTACTGCCGGCGGGTGACCGGTTCTGCGCTCCGGGCGCCGCTGTCGGCCTCCGATCCGCTGGACCGCTTCGGTTTCGGGCCGCGTCGCATCCTGCCCTCGGAGCCGACGTTCCTGTTCACCCGCCGGCTCGCCCTCGAGGCCCTGCACGGCACCGTCGTGGCGGCCCCGAGCTGGGTGTTCGGGGGCGTCGCGGTCCTCGTACTCGCGATCTTCGGCGCGCTGCGGGCGCACCGCCGTCCCGAGCGCGTCCTGCTGGTCGTCATCGTCGCCGCCGTCGGTGGCGGCTACTTCTTCTGGTGGGGTTCGGCGTTCGCGATGCCGGGCCTGCTCAACGGTCTCGGTCCGCACTACCATCTGGCCGCGTTCGCCCCGATCATGATTCTCGCCGCCGACGGCGCCCGCCGGGTGTGGTCCATGAGCGAACGGTGGTTCTCCCCGTGGCCCGGCACCGGCTCTCCGCCGGCCCGACCCGTCCCGCGGCGACCCGTTCTGCGCGGATCAGGTCTGCGCAGACCCGTCATCGCGGTCCTCGCCGCCGCGGGCCTGATCCTCCTCACTGTGGACGCGATCCCGGACAAGGTCGCCGGCCAGCGATGGGTGAACGACCGCAACGCGTTCCTCGACGCCCTGCTGCCGGACCGCTACCCGGCCCCGGCGGTGGTCGTCGTGACGCCCGGCGTCCCGAGCCGTTACACCCAGGTGCCGTACCAGATGCTGCGGAACACCCCGGACCTCGCCGGGCCGGTGGTGTACGCCGCCGACATCGGTGCCGGCACGGCCACCCTGCCCGACCGGATGCCGGGCCGGGCGGTCTACCGGCTGCGTCCCGACGAGATCGTCGACCCGGCCGCGCCCGCGAGCTACTTCGGGTCCTTCACCGCGCTGCGCCAAGTCGCCGGCAACCGCGTCCGCGTCCAGGTGACGGCGCGCGATCCCGGTGGTGCTGGTGGCTCCGGTGGCACCCTATACATCCGGTTGGGTGCCACGACCAGAACCGTCCAATTCGGGCCCGCGAACGCCGGGCCCGCGGACGCTCCCGGGATCACGCACACCTTCACGGTGACGACCGGCACCCCGCTCGGACCGGACGAGCTCGGCATCGCCGGTGCGACGCTGCCCGACGAGCTCGTCGTCGGGTTCACCGTGCCGACGGGAGCCGGTGCGGCACGCTGGGAGGAGCGGATCCCGCTGGCCCGGCGTCCCTCCGGAGAGCTGGCCCTGCTCGTGCCCGGCCTGGGCTGGCGTCAGGTGCCGAACCGGCCCGGAGCGGGATGGCTGCCCGCCCCGGTCCGTCCGGCGCTGGCCGTCTCGGTCGGTGCGACGTGACCGGGGAACGGATCGTGACCAGATAATTCGATGGATTTGACCGGTGCGGCGCCGGGGTCAGACCCAAATCCGCCAGTAGCGTGATGGTGATTGTTTGCCGGTCGGTTTCGTGATCGAAATCGGTGGGGAGGGCTTCCCGGCCGGTTTCGGGTACGCCGAGAGCCCGAATGTTGCTCCGGGCGGGCCGGGGTCCTTTCCGGGGTGTGGGGGTGGCTGTGAGGTCGGGGTGGGGTGGTGCGACGGGTGCGCGGGGGCTCGGCGGCCAGCTGTCAGGTGGCGGCGGGCAGGGCGTCGAGCCGGTCGAGGGCGGCGGCGAGGTGCCGGTCACGCCCTGGTGGCAGCCTCAGCCGGCCAACATCACCCCGCTACTGGCGTAGCTGGGTCAGAACAGCGGCACGCTTCCGCTCTCGGACTGGCCGAGCCGGTGGCAGGTGTCGCTGTCGCGCAGGTAGCCGAAGGAGAAGGCCTGGGCGCGTTGACGGGGGGTGCCGTGGGCGCCCGGGGCGGAGGCCGCCTCCTGGTCGAACCAGCCACTGTCGCGGGTGTCGCCGATGCTGTAGAACAGCAGCGCGCCCTGCAGCGCGTCGGTGAACGCGATGCGCTTGGCGTCGTGCGCGCTCTTGGCCTGGCGGCCGGCGAAGCAGTCGGCCTGGTTCTCCTCCGCGCGCGACACCACGCCGATCGTCCCGCCGATCCGGGCGCCCCGATGGCCCAGCTCGTGCATGATCACAAACAGCGGGTAGGACGCTCCACCCGCCTGGAACAGCTCCGTCATGAAGTCGACGCTGTAGGCGACGGTGTCGTCGAGCTGGCAGTACAGTGCGTTGTCCGCGAACTGCTTGGGATCGTTCACCTGCGCGCCGCAGGCGTCCTGCGGAACCTGGCCGTCCCGGTAGGGGACGAACCGCGGTGGTGTCCACGCGTCGCCGAGTTCGCCGTGCCAGAAGCTGTTCGTGCCGCCCGGGCAGCCGACCGGTTCGGAGAGGAGCTTCTCGACCCCGGCGAGGTCGGTCACCCTGCCTCCGCACTCCCCGGCGGCCGCGATCGGCACCGCCGACGTGCTCACCGATGTCCCCCCCGCGGCCGCGTCCCCCGCGGCCGCGTCCCCCGCGGCCGCGTCCGCCGCGGGGGACGCGTTGCAGCCGGTCAGTACCCCGACGGACACGACGATCGCGGCCAACGCCGCCCAGATGACCCGCACGAGGCATCACCGTAGAGGTCCGCCCCGGTGTGTGGAACCCGACGTCGTCACCCTGACAGGCGCCGACGCCCTGACCTCGCCTAACTGCCGGTCGACGGCCCGGCCACAGGCCCCGATGGGCGCCCATCGGTGGAACCGGGTGAACCCGCCCGCGCCCGTCAGGCCACCGGCCACGAGGCAGAGGCGGTCCGGGGGCGTCAGGCGAACAGCTCGCGGATGTCGTCGGCGTCGAGCGTCGAGCTGAACACGTCACCGTCGTCCATGACGCTGGAGAACAGCCGTGCCTTCCGGTCCTTCATCGCCATCACCTTCTCCTCGATCGTGTCCCGGGCGACGAGGCGGTAGACCATGACGTTGCGGGACTGCCCGATGCGGTGCGTCCGGTCCACCGCCTGTTCCTCGGTCGCGGGATTCCACCACGGATCGAGCAGGAAACAGTAGTCCGCCTCGGTCAGGTTCAGGCCGAACCCGCCGGCTTTCAGGCTGACGAGAAAAACCGGGGCCGACCCCGTCTTGAACCGCTCGAGCACGGTGGACCGGTCGCGGGTCCGGCCGTCGAGGTAGCAGTGCTCCACACCGAGGGCGGACAACCGTTCGCGTACCTTGCCGAGAAATCCGGTGAACTGGCTGAAGACCAGGGCCCGGTGACCACTGTCGACGACGTCGGTGAGCTGCTCGAACAGAGCGTCGATCTTGGCGCACGGCAGGTCTGCGTGGTGGTCGTCCACCAGGCCGGCGTGCAGGCTGAGCTGGCGCAGCAGGGTCAGCGAGCGCAGGATCGTGAAGCGGTTGCGGTTCATGTCGTCGACCAGGCCCAGTACCTTCTGCCGTTCCCGTTGCAGATAGGTCTGGTAGAGCCTGCGGTGCCGCGGGTGCAGGTCCACCTCCAGGACCTGTTCCTGCTTTGGCGGGAGCTCGGGCGCCACCTGTTCCTTGGTGCGGCGCATCATCAGCGGCCTGATCCGCCGTCGGAGCTGGGCGAGCAGCTCGACGTCGTTCTGCTTCTCGACCGGCCGGGCGTAGTAGTCGCGGAAGCGGATCGGGTTCGGGAACAGGCCGGGCGCGGCCACCGACAGCAGCGACCACAGCTCCATCAGGTTGTTCTCCATCGGGGTCCCGGTGACGGCCAGTTTGAACGGCGCCGGCAGCAGCCGGGCGCACCGGTAGGCCTTCGCCTGGTGATTCTTGATCATCTGGGCCTCGTCGAGGATCAGGCCCGACCAGGCCAGGCTCGCGTACTCCTCGTGCTCGAGGCGGAAGAGCGTGTACGAGGTGATCACCAGGTCGGCGCCCGACACCGCCTCGTCGAGGGCCTCGCCACGCCGCCGCTGCGTGTCGCGGATCGCCACCGTTCGCAGCCCGGGCGCGAACCGGGCCGCCTCCGCGGCCCAGTTCGACACGACGCTCGTCGGCGCGACGACGAGGAACGGCGCGAGCTCGGGATCGGCCTGCCGGGCGTGGCAGACCAGCGCCAGCGTCTGCAGCGTCTTTCCCAGGCCCATGTCGTCGGCGAGCACCCCGCCCAGCCGGTACTTCCAGAGGAACGCCAGCCACCGGAAACCGTCGAGCTGGTAGGAGCGCAACGTCGCCGCGAGCGTCGCCGGCGGCTCCTGTTCGAGCTGGCCCTCGGCACCCAGCTCCAGCAGCCCCGTCACCTGCTGGCGCCACGACCGCGCCTGGCGCTCGACCACACCGAGCCCGGCGAGCTCCTCCCACAGCCCGACCTGGAACCGACTGATCCGCAGCGGGCCGCCGGGTGAGTCCTGTAGTGCCCGCGCCTCCTCGATCAGTCGCCGCAACGACTGCAGCTCGGGCTTCTGCAGGCTGAAGTAGGCGCCGTCGGCGAGGAGCAGGTGCGACTGCCCCTGACTCAGCGCCAGGAAGACGTCCGTGAACGGCACCTGCCGGCCCTCCACGGTGACGGTGACCCCGAGATCGAACCAGTCGGTCTCGCCCACCACATCGTCGGTGGACAGGCCGATGAGCAGCGAGTCGCCGGCCTCCCGGTAGGCCGCGGGGTCACCGCTGACCTCGACGGCCACCCCGGGCCGGTCCGCCAGCAACGGGAGCAGCTCCGTCGTCGCGCGCATCGTGTCGACGCCGCGCAGCCGCACCCGTGGCCGCAGACCGGAACCCTGGTCACCGGCGAGCAGGGCGGCCGTGCCGGAGGGCAGATCCAGCGCCGCCAGCACGTCCCGCAACGCGTCCTGCTCCTGGCGCGGATCCCGTAACCCGTCCGGTTCCGCGGCGGGAGGCGTCGCGGCGGGCAGCATCGTGCCGTCCGGTTCGGTGCCGTCCGGCTCCGTCGCGTACAGCGGCACGTGGATCCGCTCGCCGCCGACCTCGTAGGCCCATCCCCAGCTGAGGTCGAGTTCGTGGTCATCGCCGTAGGAGGCGTGCAGCACCAGGGCCGGCGGCGGCACCTCCGGCGGCTCGAAGGAACCGTCGCTGGACACCACGGGGGCCAGGCGCCGCAGGCGCGGGTAGAACTCCGCGCGGAAGCGGGACTCCTCGCTGCGGGGCACCCGCAGGCTCCGGTTCCCGACCGCCATCCGCTGCAGCCGTGGCGGCACCGGCTGGGCGAGCCGCGCGAGCCGGACGTGCCAGTCCCGATGGTCGTCGGAGGTCAGGACCTCCGCCCGGTCGACGTACACGACGCCGTGGCCGTCGCGGCCGATGAACGAGAACACGGCGGCGTCCGTCGCCGTCCCGCCGAGGTGGAGCAGGGGAGCCACGACCAGCGACTGCGTGCTCTCGTCCTGGGTGACGTTCAGGCACAGTTCCGCGGAACCGTACCGGCTCACGTCGCCGAGCTTCTTGCGGGCATGCACGAACCGGAGGCCGACCGCCTCGGCCTCGTCGAGCATCGACCAGAGCTGCCGGCTTTCGAACGCGCAGAGATCGAGTCGTTTCGCGCCGCCGGAAGAGTAGGAGGAGTAGTACGAGTACCCATACCGCTCCTCATGGGCCCGGTACACGGCGAAGAACTCCTGCAGCAGCCGTACCTGCGGCTGTTGGTACTCGCGGGTCTGGTACGCCGCGTTGAGGGCGTCCCACCCGATGGCGTTGACCCAGCCGTTCCGGCCCGGCTGCACCAGCCGGGCCGTGACCCGCAGGCCCAGCTCGGACCCGCCGCCGTGGGCCGGCGGATCCGCCGTGAAGCTCAGCTCGACGGCCAACGGCGTCGTCCCGGCGGCCCCGCCATGGCCGCCGCCGACGGCGGGCGAGGAACCCAGCAGCTCTCCCAGGTCCTCGGTCCAGGCAGCCGACCGGGACGGCCGCGGCTGAGCCGGCCGGGGCCGAGCCGACCGCGGGGAGGNCCCGGACCGCCGCGCCGATGGGCCGGGGGCCGCCGCACCCGTTGCCGCGCTCGCCGTGGCCGTCGCGCCTGTCGTGGCCGTCAGCACCAGCGCCACGACGTGCTTGCAGTCGGCGCCCACCGGGCAGGTGCACGAGCCGTACTGGAACGTCCAAGAGGACGGACCGTCACCCGAGAACTGCGCGTTCGTCGCGTAGACCTCGCCGCCGCTTCCACGCACCCGGCCCTGGAGGGTGTTCTCGTCGGGGTCCCAGTCGATCCTCGTGACCGCGCTCTGCTGGGCGTAGTGCACACCTCTGGCATACGAACGTTCGCTGACGGCTGTCCGGAGACCGGCGGTGCCGGGTCCCTGCCACGACACGGAGAGCATGCCGTTAAGGTAGCAGGCGGTGACGGAAGGTCGCCAAGTAGCCCGACTCGGCCGTCGACAGGCATGGCCTATCGCGTCGACGGTGAGAGGGTGCTGGGGATACGTGCGCCCGAGACGAGGCTGCGGTCGAGGTCCGCCACGGTCGCGGCGCCGAGCAGTGCCATCGCGTGGTCGAATTCCACGCGCAGCAGTTCAATCATCCGTAGGACACCGGCCTCGCCGCCCGCGGCGAGGCCGTACAGGTAGGGCCGACCCACGAAGACCCCTGCGGCGCCGAGGGCCAGCGCCTTGACCACGTCGTTGCCTCGCCGGACACCTCCGTCGAGGAACACCGTGAGTCTGCGCGCCGCCGCGTCAACCACCTCCGGCAGAATATCGATGGTCGCGGGGACGCCGTCCAACTGCCGCCCGCCATGGTTCGAGACCACGACACCGTCGACGCCCAGCTCGACGAGCCGGTCGCACTCGTCCCCGCGCATCAGGCCCTTGAGGAGCAACGGGCCTTCCCACAACGACCGGATCCGCTCGACGTCCTCCCAGGTGACGCAGTCCGACGACGATTTGATTGTCGCTCGGGTCTGGTTGAGGCTTAGCCGGGACGGGCCGCCGGGACAGCCGGCGCCGAATTGGCCGCGCATGAAGTCGAATTTGCGCATGAAGTCGAATTTGCCGCGGATGAAATCGGTCGCCCACGCCGGCTTGCTGGCCCCCTGCAGCAGCATCTTGGGATGCGGCGGCCGACTCATGAGCTTGTTGCGGGTGTCGCGTTCACGGTTGCCCAGGACCGGCGTGTCGATGGTGATGGCCAGGGCCCGGTAACCCGCCGCCGCGATCCGCCGGACGAGGTTCCCGACCTCGGCGCGGTTGGGGGGCAGGTAGAGCTGATACCACAGCGTGCCGGTCGAGCGCGCGGCGACATCCTCGAGCGGGAAGGCTGCCACGGTGCTCTGCATGTACACGATGTCCGCCCGCGCCGCGGCCCTCGCCACAGCGATCTCCGCGGACGAGCGCGCGAGGCGGCCCGCGCCCGTGGGCGCCAGCATGATCGGCATCGACAGCCGCTCGCCGAACACGGTAGTCGAGAGGTCTCGTGTGGCGACGTCGGCGAGCGGCCGCGGGCGGAACTCGATGCGGTCGAACGCCGTGCGGTTACGCCTGAGCGACACCTCGTCGCCGGCGCCGCCCTCCATGGCGTCGAAAACCGCCCGGGGAAGCCTGCGGCGCGCCAGTTCCCGGAAGTCCTCGACATTGATTGCGTCCTGCACCCTCACGAACACGGACCTTTCGCTGTCGGCCTGGCCACGGGATCGCGTTCTCCCGGTCGCCAGGATTGCCAGTCACTCCGGAAGCACTCAAGCGGCAGCCGTTCACGCCTTGCGGGAGCTGGTACAGCCAGCGAGGACCGCCCGGATGTCGGCCGCGATCTCGCTTACGACGGGTTCGCGCAGCACGGTGTCGTGGTCGCCGCCCACGGTGCGGTAGGTCGTCTCGCCGGTCAGCAGCGGGCGCCAGGCCTCCGTACGGTGCGGCGGCGAGGCGGCCGCCAGGTAGACCAGCGCCCGCCCGTTCCAGGGCTTGGGCCGGTAGAACCTCGTGAGCACCCGCGACTGGTTGTAGAAGACGTCGTACTGGTTCATGCCCTTGAACTGAACGACGCCAGCCAACGGGAGTTGGGCCGCCTGCCGGGCCCAGCCGAGCAGGACCCGTGCGGCAGCCCCCGCGCGCGCCGGGCCCATAGCCGATCCCCTCGCACGGTCCAAGGCTGGGGCCGGATTCGAGCTCCTGGTCGGGCCCCCCGGAACTGGAAGCTGAGAGGGCTGCACTCCTCCCGCGAAGACGCCGGAGGACGTGTCGGGCAGGAAGCTGTCGATGAGGACGAGCAGTTCGACGTGCTCGCCGGCCTCGGTGAGGAGTCTCGCGGTTTCGAGGGCGACGAGGCCGCCGAAGGAGTGGCCGGCGAGGTAGTAGGGGCCGGCGGGTTGGAGTAGGCGCAGGGTGCGGGCGTGACGGCGGGCGGCGGCGTAGATGGACCAGTCGGGGAGACCGCGGTATTCGAGGCCGTGGGCTTGGACGCCGTAGACGGGGCGTTCGCCGTCGAAGTGGCGGGCAAAGCCAAGCATGCCGACAGCGAGGCCGCCGGCGCCGCAGAAACAGAAGAGGGGCCCGCCGCNGCCGGNGGTGCGCAGCGGGACGACGGTGGGGTGGCGTAGGACGTCGGTGCCGGCATTGCGCAGGCGGGCGGTGAACTCGGCGACGGTGGGGGCGTCGGCGACGGNGGAGGTGGGGAGTTTGACACCGAGTTCGTCGGCGACTCTGGTGAGGAGCTCTTCGGCGATGAGGGAATCGCCGCCGAGTTCGACGAAGTCGTCGTGGATACCGACGTCGTCGAGGTGCAGGGCGGCGGCCCACACACCGGCGACGGCCTCTTCCCACTGGTCGCGGGGCGGGTCCTGGCCGGGTTTCGGACCGGCGGGGGGNAGGNTNAGTCGGTCGACCTTGCTGCGGTCGGTCCTCGGTAGCGCGGTGACCAGCATGACGGTGGCCGGCACCATGTAGGACGGCAGCTTGGCCCGTAGCAGGCGCCTGATCGAGGCCGGTGAGACCCGGGCGCCGGTCACGGGGACGACGTAGGCGACCAGGCGGGCCCGCTGCGTGGTCCTGTCGGCCACGACGACGGCTTCTAGCACATCCGAGCTCGCCAGCAGGGCGGACTCGATTTCGATCGGCTCGACGAGGTACCCACGGATCTTCACGGCCGCGTCGTTGCGGCCGACAACCCTGAGCTGGCCGCTGGCGTCGATGCGCCCGAGGTCTCCGGTGCGGTAGGTGGGTGTGCCGTCCGGCCCGATGCCGAACCGCGATGCGCTCGCCGCCGGCGCCCGCCAGTAGCCCCCCGTGATGAAGTGGCCCATCACGACGATCTCCCCCGTCTCACCGGGCGGCATCTCGATGCCATCCGGCGAGACCACCCTCACCGCGACGTCAACCACCGGCCGCCCGGCCGGCATCACGCCGTCGGGCAGGTCGTCGTCCGACCAGATCGGGGCACAGGTCGCCGTGCCGAGCTCCGAGGCTCCGTAGGAGACCAGGAACGCCGCGGCCGGCGGTAGGTGGTGGCGGGCCAACTCGACGTCGCGGGCGTAGATCGCCTCGCCGACCGACATGACGAATCGGAGGTCGTCGAGCACCTCGTCCGGCTCAAGGCAGCCGAACACGATCCGGATCAGCGCCGGCGTGGCCACGATGCCGGCCGGCCGGGTGGCGCGCAGCCAGTCGGCCAGGTCTCGGACGCCGCGGACCCGAGGGTCGTACATCTCGAGGGTGGTGCCGAAGACCAGGCCACCGACCGTCCGGTTCATCCCCGAGATGAAGGAGTAGGGCAGGAAGAGCGGCAGGCGGTCGCCCGGAACCAGCCGCATCACGTCCTGGACCTGGATGGCGTAGTGGATGCCCAGCAGGGCGCGGTGGTGCCACACGACACCCTTCGGTACTCCGGTCGACCCGGAGGTGAAGATGAGCACGGCTGGATCGGTATCGGCCCGGCGCGGCGCGGTCGACGCCACCCGGTCAGCCAGCGCCGGGGACCAGTCGGCGACGCGCTCGTCGCCGACGTCGATAGTCTCCACGATCCCCGGCAGCGCGGCGGCAGTCCGCTGGTCGGCGGAGCCAGTCGGTCCGGTGACGCACNCCGAGNCCCCCGCCAGTCCCACGACCTGAGCGAGACGGTCGGTGGGATGCATCCTGTCGAGGGGCACGCAGGGCCGGCCGCTCGCGATGACGCCCAGGACGGCGGCGATCCCGCTCGCGCCGTGGGGCAACAGCACCGCGACGGGCGTGTCCGGGTCAGCCGCGGCGGGCTGCCGAAGGATGCGGTCGGCGACGACGTCCACCCAGGCGACGAGCTGGGCGAAGGTAACGGCACGGTGTTCGTCGCGGACCGCCACGACGTCGTGGCAGACCATGGCGACGGTGCGGATCCGGTCGACGACGTTTCCGAACCGGTNGTCGGGACGCAGCGGCGGCGGTACCGGCACCGCCTGGGTGACCTGGCCTTTCCTCATGCCAGGCCTTTCCTCGCGCCAGCCAGGTCAGTGGCCCCAGGGACGGGCGGTGTTGTCATGGCGCCTCCCGGGCGGGCACTGGTATTGGAGCCGTGACCGCGCTCCGGTCCGTTCAGATCCGTTCATATCTAACACGAACGGCTTTGCGACCGACCATCCAGGCCATATTAATCATTAACGTAAGGGTATGGTTGCCATAAGGACCTGGCGCCCGCGATACGGCTCGACGCGAAGCGCCGCTTCGTCTCCCTATTGGCCGAGCCGGGTCTGTTGCGGCAGGGNCGGNGGNAGCGGNCGGCATGATCGACCGATATGTCTCCGCGCCGTCGGGCCGTTGGTGCCGGTGCCAGAGTTCGCAAGATTCCGGTGGTACTCGCGATTGGCCCGGTCCGCTCGGGATACCGAGGAACTGCTCACCAGGAGTGGTATCGACGTCGACCACGTTACTGAGCCTTTCCGCGTAACCATCTGTTGCATTGTGTAGCATTAATGGCGTGTTTCTGCGCGGTCTCAATAGGTCAGTGCACCACGTGTGGATCCAGTCACAGGGCTGGATCTGATAGGACGTGGTGTCCCTTGACCTGGAGGCGCGGTGCGCCGTCCCAGGCCACCTCGAAGGCCACCTCGAAGGCGATCTGATCATCGGCAAGGGTGGCAAGAGCCAGATCGCGACCCTCGTCGACTGAGTAGGTAGCCGCGGGCGCCGGTGCGTGGAGCGGCGAACACGAATTCGTCCTCGCCGTACATCGGCCAGCCACAACGCCCCCGAAGGGAGCGGTTCATACAACGCCTAACACCTGGTGGCCCGGAGGGAGCTCGAACAGCTCGAACCCCGAGGCGGCCTCGAACCCGCGGGAGGGGGACACCGTCCCGCGGGCCCGAGGCGGAGAGGTCCTTCGCCGGATCGTGGGATGCCGTGGCGGACCTCGGCTAGGGGCCTCGGCCAGGGGCCTGGGTCAGGGGGCCTGGGTCAGGGGGCCTGGAATCCCGCGTTGGTCAGCACGGTGCTCGCCTTGTCGGACAGGATGAAGTTGACGAACGCGGTGGCGCCGACGGCGTTGGGCGCGTTCTTCAGCGCGACGATCGGGTAGTCGTTGATCGCCTTGGCGGATTCGGGGAACTCGACGCCGTCCACCTTGCCCGCCGACGCCTTGACGTCCGTGCGGTAGACCAGCGCGGCGTCGACCTCACCGAGGGTGACCTTCGACAGCGCGGACTTGACGTCCTGCTCCAGGGTGACCGGGGTCAGGTTCACTCCGGTGGCGGCGAGCGCCTTCTTCGCGGCGGCTCCGCAGGGCACCTGCTCGGCGCACAGCGCGACCTTCACCCCAGGCTTGGTCAGGGCGGGCAGATCGGTGATGCCCTTCGGGTTGCCCTTCGGTACGGCGATGACGAGCTGGTTGCGGACGAAGACCTTGGGCGCGCCGACGTTGTCGCCGGCGTCGGTGACGGTCTTCATCGTGGCCGGGCTCGCCGCGGCGAACACGTCGGCCGGGGCGCCGGAGGTGATCTGCTGGGCCAGCTGCGAGCTGCCGGCGAAGGAGAAGGTCACCTTCGATCCGGGGTTCGCGGCCTCGAAGTCCTTGCCGAGCTGGGTGAACGACCCCGTCAGCGAGGCGGCGGCGAGCACCTTGACGGTCCCTTGTACTCCGCTCGCGGCGCTGCTGGCCGTGGCGGAGGGCGTCGCGGCAGCGCCGCCGTCGCTGCCGCCACATCCGGCGGTCGCGAGAAGCCCGGCGCCGAGCACCGCCAGGGCCGCCGTCTTCATCCTGCGAAATCTCATGTGTCCCGTTCCTCCACCCGTTCACCCGTTGTCCGGCTTCCGCAGCCGCGGACCATGTCGCTGATCTAATCCGCAGATACGAAACTCTGTGCATGATAGTTCCGCATCTGCGCGCTGAACAGGTGGGTTGTTCCGTGGTGTGCCGATGCGCGGCCGGGGCCTGCGCCACGGCGACCGGAGCCCCGCTCGGCGGGCGATGTCGAGAGCGGTGCCGAGAGCGGTGCCGAGAGCGGTGCCGAGAGCGGTGCCGAGGGCAGGGTCGAGAGCGGTGCCGAGCCGGTTGAGCCGGTCATGCTCCTCTGGCCGGCCGCGGGTTACGATGGCAGGACGTGGAAGGTCCGGTCGTGGTAGATGAGCGGGGACGCCTCCGGGTCGGTGTCCGCCTCAAGGACCTGGCCGATGACGAGGAAATGGTCCCCGGCCTCGACGGGTGGCCGGGCGGAGCAGCGCAGCCACGCCCGTCCCCCGTCGAGCAGGGGCTCGCCGGTGGGCAGCCTGGTCCAGCGGGTCGGCGAGGCGAATCGGTCGATCCCGCTGCGGGCGAAGCGCCGGGCGACCTCCTCCTGCTGGGAGGACAACAGGTTCACCACGAAGGTCTCCGCGACCCGCAGACGGGGCCACGTCGATGACACCCGGACTCTGGTCCTCGACTCCGCGCAGGCCAGACGAGTCGCAGCGCTGATCACCTGGCAGCATGCCGTCGGGGGGCAGGCGCACTGCTTGGCCCGGCTGGTGCTGCGCGCCGCNCCCGAACCGCCGGTCGCGGTCCTGTCCGAGCTGGCCGACAACCCCGACCGTCTCGGGATCAGCGGAGATATGGCCGGGGTCGCCGTGGCGTTCCTCGCGGCCATGCGGCCCTACGCCACCCTGGACCCCGCATCGCTGGTCTGGATCACTCACCACGGGCCGTTCTCCTCCCCCGATGACGACGGCGGGCCCCAGACCTTCACCCGCGTGGACCTCGACTACCGCGATGGCGCCTTCCACGACGACCTGCGGGCCGCCCGCAAGGCCGACATCGTGGTCTCCGCCACCGGGCAGCCCACCTGCTCACCGGCGAGCACATCGGCGAGCACATCGGCGCCCACCAGTGCCTCGTTGTGGACTCCGGGTTCATGCCGCGCGCCGACGGGTCGGTGGCCGGCGGCATCCACCCCAGCGCCGTCGGGATCCCGTAGCGGATCACCCCGGTGCCCGGTGGGGTCGGCCCGGTCGAGATGGCCGTGCTGATGGAACGCATCGTCCGCCAGGAGGCCGACCCGAACCTGCGCCCCTGGGCGCTGCCCCGGCGTCGCCCCGGACCCGCGCCCAGACCACGACGCGCGCCGCCTTCCCGGCCCGCAACCCGTCCCCATCTCGTACCCCACCCCGGCGGGAACCGCCACCTCCTCCACCGAGCCCCACCCCGCCCCGGCGGCCCCGGTGAGCGGCGGACTGTCCGCGCTGCGCATCGCCGCCCTGGTCCACGCCGGGGAGCTATCCGCCGAGCAGATGACCCGCGACGCGCTTGCGCGTATCGCGGACGGCGATTCGGCGGTGCGGGCCTTCGCCGCCCTGTGGCCCGAGCAGGCATACGCCCACGCGGCCGACGTGGACCGCCGGGTCCGCGCGGGCGAACGGCCGCCGCTGGCCGGGGTGCCTCTGGGGGTGAAGGTTACCGAGGGGCTGACCTCGACCCAGACCCGCCGGCTGCTCGCGGGCGGCTGCGTACCGGTCGGTGCCACCGCCGCCCCGGGCCCGGGCACTACCTGGCAGACCTGGGGGCACACCGACCGCGGCCCGACTCTCAATCCGCACGACCCGGCTTGGAGCCCCGGCGGGTCGTCCGCCGGATCGGCCGCCGCCGTCGCCGCCGGCCTGGTTCCCTTGGCCACCGGCAGCGACGGCGCCGGTTCGGTGCGCATCCCGGCGGCGTGGTGCGGCGTCGTGGGCCTGAAACTCACGGGCGGCCGGGTGCCCGCCCGCGACCGCGCGGGTCTCAACGCTGCCGGCGTGCTGGCCCGCGAGCCCGCCGACGCGGCCGCCTACCTCGACGCCGTCGCGGGCACCGCGACCCTGCCGGCGCTGCGCCGCCCCGACCGGCCGCTGCGCACGGCGTGGTCGGCCACGCTCGGTTTCGCCGATACGGCCCCGGCGGTCGCCGAGGTGGCCCGCACCCACCTGGACGCCCTCGCCCGAGCCGGCGCGCTCGCGGTGACCGATGCCGTGCCGTGCTTGCCCGACCCGGCGGACTGCTGGGTGTCCCTGCGTCACAGCGGCCAGGACACCGCCGGTACCCGGGCCGCCCTGCTGCGCTCTCTCGGTGGCCTGTTCGCCGGGCACGACCTGCTCGCCACCCCGACCACACCCAACCCCCCGCACGGCCACCAGGGGCCCGGGGAGACGATGAGCGTGGCACTCACCTGGGCGTTCAACATCACCGGCCATCCTGCGATCAGCATCCCAGCAGGCCTAACCGGTGTCGGGGAACCGGTTGGCCTGCACCTGGTCGCCCCACCGGGCCGCGAGGCCGACCTTCTCGCCGTCGCTCTGGTGGCCCGCGCCATGCCCACCGCGCCCATCCGAACATGGCGACGACGGCTACCGGGCCCGGGACTCGGGTTCGTGCCTTGACGGCGCCGACCTCGTCCTGGTCGCCGAACTCCTCGGCCACGCCCGCGTCGACACCGTCCGGATCTACACCCTGCCCACCGACGACGACGTCCAAGACGCCGTCGACCGGGTCACCGTCGACTACGAACCACTCCGAAACGGACCATGCCACTACAGAGAGCTACTTTGCGGCTGGTGGCACGAACCCGAGTCCTGGGCCCTCCAGCGCTGTCCCGTTGCTGTCCCGTGCCGTTCAGAAGATCCCGAAACGTCAGAAGATCCCGAAACGTACGACGCACAGGGCACCGGCCACCAGGCAGTAGACGGCGAAGGGGGTCGCCGTGCGGGTTTCGAACCATCGGGCCAGGAACCGGATGGACACGTAGGCCACGACGCCGGCGACGATCGCCCCGAACAGGGTCTGACCGCGAACACCGTCTCCGAGCGGGCCGAGGAGGTCGGGGAGTTTCAGCAGGCCGGCGGCGAGGATCACCGGGGTGGCGAGCAGGAACGCGAACCGGGCGGCGTCGAGGTGGGAGAGTCCCCGGGACAGGCCAGCGATCATCGTGACGCCCGACCGGCTGATTCCCGGAGCCAGGGCGGCGGTCTGCGCCACCCCGACGAGCAGGGCGTCCAGGCGCGGCAGCGCGGCGAGCCGCCGGTCGGCGTGCCGGGCCGCTGTCTCGGCTTCGGGTAGTGCTGTCTCGGCTTCGGGTAGTGTCACATCCTCGGCTTCGGGTAGTGCCGTCTCGGTCGTCACGGCCTTCGAGTGGTTGCCGGGCCCGGACCCGGGTGCGGATCCGTGAGCTACCAGGGGACCGGAGGCCGGGCGCGTCCCGACCCTGCGGCCCGTGACCGGCGCCGAGCGTGGTATCGGCATGGTGTGCTCGTCCCGGTATCCGGCCGGCCCGGGAGCGCCGCCGGTCGTCGACCGGCGGCGCAGACGCTCCCCCAGCAGCATGATCATGCCGTTCACGGTGAGGAACACGGCGGCCGGCAGCGGCCGGCCCAGGTGGGTGCGCAGCGGATGCTCGAGGAGCAGCCCGACGATGCCCACCGGAACGGTCCCAAGGATGATCAGCCAGGCGAGCCGGCCGTCGGCGGTGGTGACCCGCCGGTCCCGGACCGAGACGGCCAGGCCCGTGATGATGCGCCGCCAGTCGTCACGGAAGGCGACGATAAGCGCCGCGGCGGTGGCCACGTGCACGGCGACGATGAAGGCGAGGTAGGGCGACTCGGGCGCGGAGACGTCGAGGTCCGCTGCCCATCGGCCGCCGATGAGAGCCGGCACGAGCACGCTGTGACCAAGGCTGGACACCGGGAACAACTCCGTGGCGCCCTGCAGGGCACCGATCACGCCCGCCTCGGCGTAGCTGAACGAGGACATGCCCGGCACCGTGCGCCTTCGATCATGTGAACATGGTGTGATGACCGAGTCCCGCGGCGCCACCGGCCGTGACACCGGCCGCAGACCGGAGCGGTTCTGCGCTCGCAGCAGCTCTACGATCCGTTCCATGCGGGTACTGGTCGTCGAGGACGAGGCGCGCACCGCCGCCCTGCTCCGCCGTGGCCTGGTCGAGGAGGGCTACGCGGTCGACGTCGTCGGTGACGGCGCCGACGCGGTCTGGCAGGCGACCGAGATCGGCTACGACGCGATCGTCCTGGACCTCATGCTTCCCGGTCTCGACGGATTCGAGGTGTGCCGCCGCCTGCGCGAGGCGGGCCGCTGGGCCCCGGTGCTCATGCTCACCGCCCGGGGGGACGTTGACGACCGTATCCGCGGTCTCGACGCGGGTGCCGACGACTACCTGCCCAAGCCGTTCAGCTTCGGGGAACTGACCGCCCGGCTGCGGGCGCTCGTGCGGCGCGGGGCCGTGGAACGCCCCACCGTCCTGCGGATCGGGGATCTTCGCCTCGACCCGGCCGAGCACCGCGTCCTGCGGGCTGGATCGCCACTCGACCTGTCCGCGAAGGAGTTCGCGCTCCTCCACCTGCTCATGCGCCATCCCGACGAGGTTCTGACCCGTACCTATATCGTCGATCACGTCTGGGACTTCGCCTTCGACGGCACCTCCAACATCGTCGACCAGTACGTGCGCTACGTCCGCCGGAAGATCGACATTCCGGACGGTCCGTCGCTCATCGAGACCGTCCGCGGGGTCGGATACCGGCTACGGACCCCGGCCGAGACGCCGCCCGGGAGGTCCCGCACACCTGATGTGTCTGCCGCGCCCGGTGCGTCTGCCGCGCCCGGCCCGGTCGTCGACGGGGGATCGTAGCCCGACGTGCCGATCCGGGTGAGGCTGACCCTGCTGTTCGCGCTGGGGACCGCGATCGTGCTCGCCGTCGCTGGCGTCCTGTTCTACCTGCTGCTCCGGGTGAACCTGCGGGACTCCGTTGACGCCGACCTGCGGACCCGGTCGGATCTGCTGACGGTCAGGCTCGCCGATCGGTTTGATGCCGCCCGGCCCGGGGGCGCCGGGGGCGTTGGTCGAGCCGATGCGGCCGATCTGCTCGTGGGCGGCGGATCGATCGCCCAGGTGCTCCGGGCGGACGGGACGCCGATCGTCTCGTCGCCGGACGCCGGGTCGCGGCCGCTGCTGACCGCGGACCAGCTCGCCCGGGCCCGGGCGCAGCCGACCCTGGTCACCCGGGAAGTGCGGGCCGGCACCGGGATCAGGCCGACCGGAGATGTCCGCGTCCTGGCCGTGGCGGTGCACACGGGCCGGGCCACCATGATCGCGGTCGTCGGCACGCCGACGCACCTCACCGACAGGGCCGAGGACCGGGTCCGCAACGTGATGGTGGTGGCGACGGCTCCGACGATCGCGCTGGCCGGCCTCGCCGCCTGGCTGCTCTCGGGGGCGGCGCTGCGGCCGGTGGAGCGGATGCGCCGGCAGGCGGCCGCCATGGCGGCCGCGGAGGTGGTCGCCGCCGGTCCGGTCGCCGCCGGTGGCGGCGACCCGGTCACCGCCGGCAGGAACGGCGAGCTGGCGGTGCCCGCGACCCATGACGAGATCGCCGCTCTGGCCAGAACGATGAACGACCTGCTCCGCCGGCTGAACGCGGCCCGTGCCCGGGACCGTGCCTTCGTCGCCGACGCCGGCCACGAGCTGCGGACGCCCCTGACCGTGCTCAAGGCCGAGCTGGAGCTCGCCGCCCGTCCCGGTCGCACGCGCGAGGAGCTGATCGAGGCGATCGTCAACGTCTCGGACGAGACCGACCGGCTCATCCGGCTGGCCGAGTCGTTGCTCACGCTCGCCCGGATGGACGGTGGTCTCGTCGGACAGGGGCGGGTCGCGCTCGACGAGGTACTCACCCGCTCCGCCCGGGCAGCGACGGGCTTTCTCCAGGCGCGCGGGCTACGACTCCGGCTTGGCGTCGCCGACGCGCAGCGGCCGCTGGAGGTCCTCGGCGACGGGGACATGCTCCGGCGGGCGGTCGACAACCTGCTTGCCAACGCCGCGCGTCACGCACCCGCGGGCAGCGTCGTCGAGCTGCGGGGATGCCGCACACCGCGGCGGGTCGTCGGGCCGTGGGTGGGTGTGGACGGGCCGGGCGAGGTCGTCATCGTGCAGATCCGCGACCGCGGCCCCGGGTTCCCTCCCGAGTTCCTGCCGTACGTGTTCGAACGGTTCCGTCGCGCGGACACCGCCCGCACCCGGGACCACGGCGGTGCCGGGCTGGGTCTCGCGATCGTCGCCGCGATCATCAGTGCACACGGCGGCACCGTCGAGGCGGCCAACTGTCCGGACGGCGGCGCGGTCGTCACCGTCACCCTGCCTGCGACCGCCTGGCCTCCCGGTCCGCCGTCGGCGAGCCTGGCCTCCCGGTCCGCCGCCGGCGAGGGTGCACCGGGTCGTCCGGGTGAGCCCCGCCGTCCCGACGGGCCCGCGCGTCAGCCGTCGGCGAGGGATCTCCGGTCCCGGCGCAGGGGATGATCGGGCGGGATCTCCACGACCACGATCGGGACGCCGTCCGGATCCTCGATCCACATCTCGTCGAGTCCCCACGGCTCACGCCGCGGCTCCCGGGTGATGACGACACCCGCCGCGTTCAACCGGGCGTGTTCGGCTGCCAGGTCACGCACCTGCAGCCAGAGCCGCGCCGTCCTCACTGGTTCCCGGCCCGTGCCCGCCGGTTCCCCGTCCGCGCCCACCGGCCGTGCCGGCCGCGGCGAGCGCCCGGACACCTCCAACAGGCCCTGGCCGAGGAAGAACACCAGCCCGGGTTCCNCCGGCGGCCCGAACTCGCGGTAGACCGCCAGCCCGAGGGTCTCGCGGTAGAAGTGATGACTGCGCTGCGGATCCGTGGGCCGGAGCAGGATGCGGCTACTGAGAACCTCCATCCGGCGAGTCTGCCCCGCCTGCGGACCGCCGTCGTCACCCGCGAGGTGCTGCGGGAGGCCGAGAGCGACCCGCGGCGGCGCCCCTTCGTCCACGTCGCGTAGCGTCCCGTTGTTCCCGTTGTTCCCGTTGTTCCCGTTGTTCCCGGGCCCGGCGGCCGGTGCCGTCCGTCCCGGCGGGGCGGATCAGCCCTTGCTAGATTGATCGAATGTGCGAGCCCGCCGGCCGGCGTGAGCGCAAGAAGCGGCGCACCCACGACGCGCTGTCCGCGGCGGCCATCGCGCTGTTCCTCGACCGCGGCTTCGGTGCGGTGTCGGTGGCGGAGGTCGCAGCGGCGGCCGGGGTGTCGAAGCCGACGCTGTTCACCTACTTCACGAGCAAGGAGGACCTGGTCCTGCACCGGATCCTCGACCATCGTGGGGAGTTCGCCCGGGTGGTGGCGCAGCGCCCGGCGGGCAGTTCGCCGCTGGCCGCCATCGAGGAACATCTCGCCGCCGGGCTCGAGCGCCGGGAGCCGGTCACCGGTCTGAACGACGACCGCGAGGTGCTCGCCTACCACGGCATGGTCTTCTCCACCCCGAGTCTGCTCGGCAGGCTGGCCCAGCACACCGGGCAGGATGAGGATGCCCTCGCCGCCGCGCTGGCCGCGGCGGTGCCGGCGGCCGGCGAGCTCGCGGCCCGGCTGGCTGCCGCGCAGATCATCGCCGTCCGGCGGGNGCTGGCCCGGGNGAACTGGGCCCGGCTGGGGGAGGGACGGTCCGCCGCGCAGGTGTTCCCGGACGCGCTTGCCGCCGCGCATCAGGCGTTCCGCGCCCTGCGGCGTGCCCTCCCCGACTACGCCTGAGTGCCTGCCATGTCCTGACTGTTCCTTCATGATCGCGGGTTGCGGCGGGGAGTGCCGCCTTCGTCCGGATAGTATTCCTTACCGAGTTAAGAAAGGGGTGCTCGGTGATGATTGACGGCATGAACGCCGAACCGGATGCGGATCCGGTCGACCTGGCCGTCGATGTGGCTGTCGATGTGGCCGGACCGGACGCGGAGCTGGCCGCGGAACGCGAGCACCTCCGGCGCAGCCGGCGGGCGCTGGCGGGGATGCGGGCCGAGGTCGAGGGAACGGAGATTGCCGCGGGCGACGCGGTCGTGGACAAGGTGACGAACGCCTACCTGAAGCTGGCGAAGCAACGGCGGCTCGCCAGCTTCACCGAGCAGGAGCATTCGACGCCGCTGTTCTTCGGCCGGGTCGACTACGGGCCCGACGCGCCCCGGGGCCCCGGCCAGCGCTTCTACCTCGGGCGGCGGCACGTGCGCGAGGCTGCCGGGGACGATCCGCTGGTCGTCGACTGGCGCACCGAGGTCGCCCGGCCGTTCTACCGGGCGCATCCGGGCGACCCGATGGGGCTCACGGTCCGACGCAGGTTCGGCTACGACGGGGCGGAGCTCACCGCGTTCGAGGACGAACCGCTCATCCCCCGCCGCTCGGGGGCGGGGACGGCGGCGGGAGAGCCGGCGGCGGCGGGAGAGCCGGCGGGGGAGGCGACCGGGCCGGCCGGCGACCTGCTGGACCGGGAGATCGAACGGCCCCGCACCGGGCCGATGCGCGACATCATTGCGACGATCCAACCCGAGCAGGACGAGATCGTCCGGGCGGATCTCGCCGTGAGCGTGTGCGTCCAGGGCGCCCCGGGGACGGGAAAGACCGCCGTGGGGCTCCACCGGGCCGCCTATCTGCTCTACGCCCACCGTGAGCAGCTGCGGCGCTGCGGGGTACTCGTCGTCGGCCCCAACCGCGCCTTCCTCGGCTACATCGCCGCGGTGCTGCCCTCCCTCGGGGAGTTCACGGTGCGGCACAGCACCCTCGACGACGTGGTGGGCGCGGTCGCCGTGCGCGGCACGGACCCCGACGACGTGGCCGCGCTCAAGGGCGACGCCCGGATGGCGACGGTGATCCGTCGGGCGTTGCACGGGGCGATCCGCCCGCCCACCACGGCCGGTCTCCGTGGACACCCGGGTCGGCCGGTGGACGGTCGGCGCCGACGAGTTCGTGGACCTGGCCGCCGACCTGATCGCGCAGCTGGGCGCGGGCGCGTTGCGCTACGGTACCGCCCGGGCACGCCTGGCCGGCCGGATCGCCGAGTCTGTCCGTCGCCGGGCCGAGGCGAGCGGACACTTTTTCACCGACGGGGCGCTGCGCACCCTCGCCCGCGGCCGGGCCGTCCGCGAGGCCGTCGAGGCGGTCTGGCCGCGGGCCGACGCGCCGGGCCTGGTGCACCGCCTGCTCACCGACCCGGCGTTCCTGGCGTCGGCGGCCGACGGGGTGCTCACCGACGACGAACAGCGCCTGCTGCTGACCGGCGCACCGCGGGGCGGGGTCCGGACGGCGCGCTGGTCGCTCGCCGACGCGTTCTGCGTCGATGAGGCCCGGGACCTCATCGAGAGCGGACCGGGCTTCGGGCACGTGATCATCGACGAGGCGCAGGACCTCTCCGCGATGCAGTGCCGCGCGCTCGGCCGCCGCTGCGCGGACGGCTCCGCCACCGTCCTCGGGGACATCGCCCAGGGCACCACCAGCTGGGCCGCGACCTCGTGGCCGACGTTGCTGGCCCATCTCGGCAAACCCACGGCGCACCTGGAGGTGCTGACCCGCGGTTACCGGGTGCCCGCGGAGATCCTCGACTTCGCGAACCGGCTCCTGCGCCACATCGCCCCGGATCTGCGTCCGGCGACCTCGGCGCGGACCACGCGCGGCGCGCTGACGACGGCCCCAACCNCCCCGCAGGGGCTCACCGCCGCGGTGGTCGACCACACCCGCCGGACCCTGCCGCACCCCGGCTCGCTGGCGATCATCGTCGCCGACCGGGAGGTGGCGGCACTCGCGGCGGCGCTGGACGCCGCGCGGCTGCCGATGCCGATCGTCCCGCTCGACGGGGACNCCCCNCCCGGGCGGGCCTGCCTCGTGCCCGCCTCGCTCGCCAAGGGACTGGAGTTCGACCATGTCATCGTGGTGGAACCCGCCGCGATCGTGGCGGGTGAGGCGTGGCTGTTGCAGGGGTTGCGCCGGCTCTATGTCGTCCTCACCCGCGCCGTGAGCGCCCTCACCGTCGTGCACGCCGACGCGCTGCCCGCACAGCTGCGGTGAGCGACCTCGCGGGCCCGATCCGGGTGGTTGCCGTGTCGCCACCGGACGAGTGGGAGAAACTGTCGATGTGGCAGATGAACGGAACGTTCTCGGTGGGGAACTGGAGCCCTGCGGCACCGATCCGGTGACCGGCTTCTACCGCGACGGGTGCTGCAGCACCGGTCCGGAGGATCTCGGTAGCCATACCGTGTGCGCGGTGGTCACCACCGAGTTCCTACGGCACCAGCGGCAGGTCGGCAACGACCTGTCGACGCCCCGACCCGAGTACTCCTTCCCCGGCCTGCGCCCGGGTGACCGCTGGTGCGTGGTCGCGGTACGGTGGCTGCAGGCCTATGAGGCGGGGGCCGCCGCGCCTGTCGTGCTGGCCTCGACGCACGAACGCGCCCTGGAGGTCATCCCGCTGGAGGCGCTGCGCGCCCACGCCGTTGACGTGCCCGCCGACCCACGATCACTCGGCTGACCTCGGCCGGCCCCGCCGGTCGCCGGCCCTGTCAGTCGATGATCTCGTCAGTCGATGATCTCGGGTTCGAGGCCCACGGTGAGCCAGTCGACGTAGGACAGGCCGGTGATCTCTTCGAGGCGGGCGATGTCGTCGACGAAGTACGGCAGCACGGCGCGGTGCTGCTCGGCGGTGAGCTTCGGGCGTCCGCCCTTCTGCCGCTGCAACGCGGTGAGCAGCGGACCGCGGAAGGTCCTGCGCGNGGGAACNGGGAAGTGGTGCCCGATCCGCCCGCCGGTGCGTAGCGCCGCGCGCAGCACGCTGTTCACGGGGGTGTCCGCGACGAACGGCGTGACGTTCTCGGCGGGCACCAGGTCCACCAGACCCGTCTCGACGCCGAGGAACTCGCAGACCCGGTCCAGCGTGGCGGCGGGGGAGTCGCGCAGGTCCCGGTAGCGCAGCAGCAGGACCTGGTCGCGGGAGAACAGGGTGAACAGATGGCTGAGCTGCTCCCCGTACAGGCCGAGGGAGACGTAGTGCCAGAACTGGGCCCAGCCGGCGTCCCGGCGCTCACGCTCCAGAGCACAGGCCCGGACGAAGTCACGTTCCGACTCCAGCCCCGCCGCCCACAGATGGGTCCAGTTCGAATGTGCGCGGTCGACCGGGTTGCGCAGCATGACGATGATCCGCGCCTTCGGCAGGAGCCGCCTGATCCGGTTCTGGGCGTCCAGGTCGTAGAGGTAGAACGGAGTGACCTCGCCCTTGAGCGTCCCCGCCGGAGCGGCATCGAACAGCGCTTCGTAGTCGGCCCGCCGCCACACGTGCTCCTGGTACGTCTGGGCGTCACCGGGGCCGCCCCGGGCCGGCGGCGGCCCCTGCGACAGGAAGAACTTCGGCTCCTTCACCGACGGGAGGAACAGCGCCGGGTGTCGGACGAGTGCCGCGTGCAGCGCCGTCGTTCCGGCTTTCGGCACGCCGATCACGAGGAAGTCGGGAAGGGCCATATGACGGGCGCTCCTGGACGACTGGGGTCGGTAAGCGACTGGGGTCGGTGGGCGGCCCCGGGGTACGTACCTCGCATACTCCAGTAATCCGACCGGGGACCTCAAGATAGTAGCGGTCAGGGCAGGACGGCGTGAACGGAACGTTCGTCATCCTTACCCGGCCGGTAGGGTTGCCGCGTGGTAGTGAGCAAACAGCACTTGGCGGCGACGGCCGTACCGCTCCCCGGGCTGAGGCCCGCCGTGACCGTGGTCGCGCCGCCCGGTGACGGCCCGGGGTACTGGGCCGGCGCGCCGTGCGCCATCGCGGTGGGCGGCGTATTTTACCTGGCCTATCGGCTGCGCCGTCCCGTTGGGATCGGCCGGGGCTTCGGCGTCGTCATCGCCCGCTCCACCGACGGGGAGAACTTCACCGAGATCGCCGTCGTGCCCCGGGACCCGTTCGGAGCCGAGAGCCTGGAGCGGCCCGCTCTGGTGGTGACCCCGCAGGGATCATGGCGGCTCTATGTGAGCTGCGCGGCTGCGGGCAGCCCGCACTGGTGGGTGGACCTGCTGGAGGCCGACGACCCCGCGGCGTTCGACCCGGCCCGCCGCCGTACCGTCCTGCCCGGCGATCCGGCCAGCCTCGCCGTCAAGGACCCGGTCGTGGTCCATTACGACGGGCAGTGGCATCTGTGGGCCTCCTGCCATCTGCTCGACGACCCGCTGGCGACGGACCGGATGGACAGCCGCCACGCCACGAGCCCGGACGGCGTGACCTGGACCTGGACTGGAACGGCGCTGGCGCCCCGCCCCGGCTGCTGGGACGCCCGCGGCGTGCGGATCAGTTCCGTGCTCACGGGCGGCTCCCAGCCGGTCGCCCTGTACGACGGTCGGGCCACCGCGGCGGAGAACTGGGCGGAACGCACCGGTCTCGCCGTCGGGGTGACCGTCGACCGGTTCCACGCGGTCGGCACCGAGCCGGTCGCGGTCTGTCCGGACGGGGACGGCGCCCTGCGCTACGTCAGCGTGGTCGAGCTCCCGGACGGCGGCCGGCGGCTGTACTACGAGGCCTCCCGGTCGGACGGCAGCCACGAGCTGCGCACGGAGCTGCATCCGGCCCCCTGAGCCGCCCCCGGTGCCCTGAACGCCGCCGTTTTGCCTGGTTGGCGGCATCCTGGCGGGGATGCTGCCGGTTTTAGGGAGGGGTCGCGTTTGAGGGGCCGGGTTCAGGGAGAGGTGTGGCGGCGCTCGCGACGAGGGCGTGCCCTGCCCGCGGATTTTGGGTCAGGCGATGGCCGCTCGGATGGGTTCGCGGTCGGTCAGGCCCACGCCGCCGCGCGGAGCGTCGGTCTCCCCCTTCATCTGACGGAAGATCGAGTCGTTGTCCCAGTACGCGCGCTCGGCAATGATTTTGCCCGGTTCCTGGCCGCTGAAGATGTAGAGCACAACGCCTTCGAAACGAACCGGACGACCCCGAGGGGCAATGCCGGCGAACTCGCCCTGATGTGTCCCTACCAGGGTCACCTCTCGCCAGGAGTAACCGGGGAGGTCGTATTCTCCGGTAACAGTGATGATGAAGTCCGGTAGGGCAAGGGCGAGCATTTCGTAGAAGTCCTGCACACCGCGGATGCCTTCGTAGCGGGCGTTCATCGGGACGACGTCGTAGAAGGCACGCTCGTCGCGCAGGAAGGTGTCGTAGACCTTCTCCCAATCCTTGGCGTTCTCCTGGCGGATGTGCTCCTCGATGGTCGCGCGCTGCCAGGAGATACGTTCCTCGGTAGCAATAGTGGTCATGGTCTCGGTTTCCTGGTCCTTCTCGTAGAAGGAGAATTCGTTGCGGATTCATCGTACGACAGGTCTGGACGCGGAACAGTTCGGCTCTTCGAATTACGGTGGATGTCGTAATTAGGCGGACACGCGTGGCGGGGCGGCTTGGGTTGCGGGATGCAGCCAGCAGGGCCGGGTGGATCGGGACACGGCGTTGCGGCGTCCGCCATGCTGGAGCGGAACGTGCCGCCCGCACCGGTGATGATCGCGACTGTCAGGTCCCTGTGCGGCCCTTGCCGGCTTCTATCGTGACGGGTGACGCCAGGGCTCGGGGGCGCGCGTGCCCGCGGGTTCGCCCGGTCGGCGGGGGAGGTGGGGGTGGTGCGCGAGATCGCCGGCACCCTGCGCCGGTGGCGGGCGGCGGGCACCGCGTTCGCGGTGGCCACGGTCGTCGATGTCCGGGGCAGCGCGCCGCGCCAGCCGGGCGCGGCGATGGCTGTGGCTGCCGATGGCGAGGTCGTCGGCAGTGTGTCCGGCGGCTGCGTGGAGGGCGCCGTGTACGAGGCGGCCGCCGAGGTGGTCCGCACGGGGACGCCGGCCTTCGAGACCTATGGGATCCGCGATGACGACGTGGCCGCCGTCGGACTTACCTGCGGCGGCGTCATCGATCTGNTTNTTNCNCCNCNCCTGCCGCACCTGCCGCACCTGCCGGACGTGTCAGATCTGTCGCCCCCGCCGGGTCAGTCGGACCCGGGGCCATTGCCGCTCGACGCGGTCCTTGCGGCGATCGCCGCCGACGAGCCGGTGGCGCTGCTGACCGTGGTCGGTGGCGAGCGGCTGGGCAGCCAGGTCGCGGTGTGGCCGGAGCGGACCGCCGGTTCGTTCGGTTCGTCCGGGTGCGAGGTGACCGGGTGCGAGGTGACCGCGGTCGACGACGCCCGTGGCATGCTCGCGGCCGGGCTCAGCGGCCTGCGTCACTACGGTCTCCACGGGCAGGGGGGTCTCCACGGGCAGGGGCGACTCGACGCGGTACCGGTGTTCGTCTGTTCGTTCGCGCCGCCGCCGCGGATGCTGGTCTTCGGGGCGATCGACTACGCCGCCGCGGTGGTCCGCATCGGGCGTTTCCTCGGTTACCGGGTGACGGTGTGCGACGCGCGGCCGGTCTTCGCCACTCCTCGCCGTTTCCCCGACGCCCACGAGGTGGTATGCGAGCGACCGGCGGCGTTCCTCGCCCGCACCGAGGTCGACGCGCGCACGGTGATCTGCGTCCTCACCCACGACCCCAGATTCGACCTCCCGGTGCTGCGCGCGGCGCTGCGCTCCCCGGCCGGATACGTCGGGGCGATGGGGTCGCGGCGCACCCACGCCGACCGGCTGCGCCGGCTGCGCGAGGACGGGGTGAGCGAGTCCGACCTGGCCCGGCTGCGCTCACCCATCGGACTGGATCTGGGTGCGCGCACGCCCGAGGAGACGGCCGTCTCCATCGCCGCGGAAATCATCCAGAACCGGTGGGGCGGGAGTGGCCGCCCGTTGCGAGCCACCCGCGGCCGCATCCACGCCGAATCCGGTGATCCCGGCGGTGCCGGCGGTGCCGGCGGTGCCGCGGACGGACGCCCGAGGACAGCAAGATAATCAACGGTGTTGACGAGCATCCACACCCAAGATCATAAAAAACAAGATCATAAAAGAACAAAGCAACGCTCCCAGCCCCGGTCGGTGGTGCCTGAGTCGCGGCCAGAGTCAAACTCGGGGGTGAGACGCCAGGGTCGAAGGGGCCGTGGCGGGAGCCGGCCGGAGGAGTGGCGTACGTGCGTATCGCGATGTCGCTGGGGTACAGCGGAGGTTTCGAGGAGACCGTCTCGGGGCTCGCCGACTACGAGAAGGCCGGGCTCCAGGTCGTCCAGGTCGCCGAGGCCTACAGCTTCGACGCGGTCAGCCAGCTGGGGTTCCTCGCCGCCCGGACCTCACGCGTCGAGATCGCCTCGGGGATCATGCAGCTCTACACGCGCACCCCGAGCCTCATCGCGATGACCGCCGCGGGCCTCGACTTCGTCTCGCGCGGGCGGTTCACCCTCGGGATCGGCGCGTCGGGGCCGCAGGTCATCGAGGGTTTCCACGGCGTCCCCTACGATGCCCCGCTGGGCCGGACCCGCGAGACCATCGAGATCTGCCGGAAGGTCTGGCGCCGGGAGGTCCTCGAGTACCACGGCCATCACTACGACATCCCGCTCACCGCGGGGCGGGGGACCGGCCTCGGCAAGCCCTTGAAGATCATTAATCGACCGGTGCGGGACCGGATCCCGATCGTGCTGGCCGCGCTCGGTCCGAAGAACGTCGAGCTCGCCGCCGAGCTCGCCGAGGGTTGGATGCCCGCCTTCTACCTGCCGGACAGCGCGGACGAGGTGTGGGGCGAGGCGGTGCGGGCCGGTACGGCCAAGCGGGACCCGGCGCTCGGCACCCTGGACGTCTGGGCCGGGGCGTCCCTGGCCGTCGGCGACGACGTCACCGCGCTGCGCGACACCGACCGGCCGCAGCTCGCGCTGTACATGGGGGGCATGGGCGCGCGGGGCCGCAACTTCTACAACGACCTGGCTCACCGCTACGGCTACGCCGCGGAGGCGAAGCTTGTCCAGGACCTCTACCTCGCGGGTCGTAAGGAGGAAGCCGCCGCCGCGGTGCCGGCCGGCCTGCTGGAGAGGCTCTCCCTGATCGGGCCGCGCGGCTGGGTGGCCGAACGGCTCGCCGTGTTCGCGGAGTCCGGGGTCACGACGCTCGCCGTCAATCCGGTGGCGCCGACGCACCTGGAGCGGGTGCGTCTCATCGAGCAGATCCGCGAGCTCGCCGACGGCCTGTGAGGTGCCGACGGCCCGCGGCGACCCGTGCGGGGCGGCGAGCCGCGACGGCCCCGGCGGAACCGCCCTGCCCCTGATGCTGCCCTGCCCCTTGTGCCCTCCTCGACTTGTGCCCTCCTCGACTTGTGCCGTCCTCGACTTGTGCCGTCCTCGGCACATCGTGTGATCAGCTCATGCCGGACGTGGTGAGGTCGTAGACCGTCTGCCCGCCGACCGTGGTGGCGGTGAAATGCGCCGCCACCCAGGCGGCGATCTCGTTGCCAGAGGTGGAGTTCCNCCCCCCNCCCANCCCGGTCCCGCCGGCAACGAAGTAGTGGATCTTGCCTTCGCTGACCCACTGCTCGAACTGCGCCAGCGTCGGTGCCGGGTCGCTGCCGTCCCATCCGCCGATCGCGATGACCGCCTTACCGCTGCTGAGCTCCAGCTCGGCGGCGGTGGTCGCACCGCCGGTGGTGGCGGCAGCCCAGGTCGTGGTGCTCGTCCTGAGCAGCGCGACCAGAGCCGTGCTCCCCGTGCCCCTTGCCACCGGCGAGTCGCTGGAGGAAGCGGAGGAACCGCTGGACGAGCCGCTGGACGAGCTCGGTGGGGTTCCACCCGGAGCGCCGGAGGGCAGGCCGCCGCCCGCCGCGGCCCCGCCCGGCCCACCCCCGGCGCCGCCGGCCGTGGCGGCCACCGCGGGACCGGAGATCGGGATGGAGCCGCTGTGCGGGTTCGCCGCGGTGGCAAGCGCATAGGCCGAGGTGCCTGCCGAGGCGCTGATCACGGTCGCTGCCGCGAGCACGGCGGTGATCCTGGTGAGCCGGGCGGCACCGGCCACCAGCGCGACGGCCACCAGCACGCTCGCCGGGAGGATGATCCAGCGCAGCACGGGCAGCCAGGAGGCCACCCGGTCCAGCAGGACGAAGCCCCACAGCCCGGTCACCGCGATCATCGCGGCCAGGGTGGCGCGGTGCGAGATCCGCGCCCGTCCACGCCAGCACACGGTTCCACCGGACGCGACGAGCGCGGCGACGGCGGGGGCGAGGGCGACCGTGTAGTAGGGGTGGGTGATGCCGCTCATGAAGCTGAACACCAACCCGCTGACCAGCAGCCAACCGCCCCAGAGCACGAGCGCAGCCCGGGTCGGGTCGGTGCGCGGCGTCCGCCGGGTGAACCACAGGCCGGCCACNAGAACGATCAGCGCGGCGGGCAGCAGCCAGGAGATCTCCGCCCCNATGCTCGCCCCGAACAGCCGGGTGATGCCGGTGGCGCCACCGAAACCGGTAGTCATACCCCCACCCCCGCCACCGCTGGCGCCACCACCGGCGGAGCCACCGAAGATGCGGCCGAGGCCGTTGTAGCCGATCGCGAGCTCCAGCAGGCTGTTGTTGGTGGAGCCGCCGATGTAGGGGCGTGACGAGGCCGGCCACAGCTCGACCAGGGCGAGGTACCAGCCGGCCGAGACGACGATCGCGGCCACGGCGCCGGCGAGGTGCGCGAGCCGTCGGCGCAGACCGGTCGGCGCGGCCGTCAGGTACACCAGGCTGAGGGCCGGGACGACCAGGAACGCCTGCGCCATCTTGGTGAGGAAGCCGAAGCCCACGCAGGTGCCGGCCAGCAGCAGCCACCGCAGGCTCGCCCGTTCGGTGGCCCGGACCGTGCAGTAGGCGGCGGCGACGAGCAGCAGCACCAGCAGCGCGTCCGGGTTGTTGAACCGGAACATCAGCACCGCGACCGGGGTCAGCGCGAAGGCGGCGCCGGCGAGCAGGCCGGCGGCGGCACCGGAGGTCCGGCGCACCGTGGCATACAGCAGCCCCACCGCGGCGACGCCCTCCAGCGCCTGCGGTGCCAGCACGGTCCAGCTCGAGAACCCGAAGGCCCGGGCGAACAGACCGGAGACCCACAGCGAGGCCGGCGGTTTATCGACCGTGATGGCGTTGCCGGAGTCCAGCGAGCCGAACAGCAGCGCCTTCCAGCTGTGCGTGGCCGCCTGGGTGGCGGCGGCGTAGAAGCCGTTGCCGTAGCCGGACGCGCTGAGGTCCCACAGGTAGAGGACCGCAGTCGCCGCCAGCAGGGCCAGCAGCGACGGCCGGATCCACGCGGGGTCGCCGGCCGGGCCGCGTACCAGGCGGCCGATCCGGCCGCGGGACCGGGAAGGCGGGGGCGGACCGGATGGGTGGCCCGCGGGATGCCGCACGGGCACGTCCGCGTCGGGTGCGTTCACGAGGGGGGAAACGATGGTCATCTCGAAGGCCGTCTCGGGACCGGGAAGTACGTCATGGGTAGACGATCGGTCCGGCGGCTTCGCGGATCCTGTGCCCTTACTGTGTGAATCCTGTGCGCTACGCGGATCCTGTGCCTTTACTGTGCGGGCCCCGTGCCCTGTGTTGTGCCTGTCCGGGTGCGGCATGCGCCGAGATGACTCTTACGTCACGGTAGAGTTGTCGGCGTGAGCGGATCGCGGTGGGCGTATCCTGACGGCCCCGCCGTCACCGACGGTCTGACCATCGGTGCCACGCGTGAGCATATCGCGGCGGCTCCAGCGGCGGATCTACCGGCGGCCGATCCGTACCCGTCCCGGTCCCGCGGCCGGATCAACGCGCTGTGGACGATCGTCGACCAGGTCGTGTCCAGTGGCACCAACGCGGCGATCAACTTCATCATCGCCCGCCGGGTCGACCCGACCGAGTTCGGTGCGTTCGCGATTGCCTACACGATCTTCGCGATCGTCGTCGGCCTGTCGCGCGCCGCTGCCACGGCGCCCCTGGGGATCAGCTATGCTGCCGCCGCCCCAGCCGCGTTCCGCACCGCCGCTCGCGCCGCGTCCGGCCTGGCCCTGGTACTCGGTGCCGTCGTGGGCGCCGGCCTGATGGCGGTCGGTGGCGTCCTCAAGGGCGTGGTCGGGACGAACCTGATCGCGATGGGTGTGGTCATGCCGGCCCTGCTGGTGCAGGATGCCTGGCGCTACACGTCGTTCGCCCAGGGACGTCCCCTCCGCGCCGTCGTCAACGATCTCGTCTGGGCTGCCGGGATGGGCGTGGGCATCGTCCTGCTGGCCATCGGCGGGCCGGATGCGGCCGGCGGCGCGCCGGTGATGGTCCTCGTCTGGGGTGCCGCCGCGGCGCTGGCCGTGCTGGTCGGCATCGGGCAGCATCGGGTCTGGCCCGCCCCGCGGCGGGCGCTCGCCTGGTTCACTGGTCACCGCGAGACGACCGGCTTCATGACCGCCGAGTTCGTGACGGTCCAGGGGGCGCAGCAGACGTCGACTCTGATCATCGCCGCGGTCGGCTCGCCGGCGCTCGTCGGTGCTCTGCGCGGTCTGCAGACCCTGCTCGCCCCCACGACGAACCTGGCCGTCGCGTTGATGAGCTTCGCGATCCCCGAGTTCGCCCGCCGCAGGGGTGCCCCGGCCCGTCGGATCATCCGCGCCGCCTACGTCGTGTCCGCGCTGGTGGTCGCCTCCAGCGTGCTGTGGACCCTCATCTTCCTGATCCTCCCCGACGATTTCGGGACGGCCCTGCTGGGCGATACCTGGAGCCAGACCCATGAACTCCTTCTCCTCGCGATGATCGCGCAGGCCGGGCCGGCGCTGGCGGTGGGACCGGCCGCCGTGCTCTACGCCTTCGGCCGGACCAGACTCACCTTCTGGATCAATCTTTTCTTCACGCCCTTCCTGCTCGCCGGCCCGGTCACGGGCCTTCTCCTCGGCGGAGCCAAAGGGGTGATCATCGGNAACATCATTGTGTTCTGGGCGACGATCCCGCCCTGGATTTACCAGCTCCACAAGCAGGCCCATGCCGTCGACCGTGGGTGACCTCCCCGCCCGCGCGGATTCCCGAGCCCGGGCGTGGTACCCGGCGGCGGACGAAGGTGGGGGCCCGGCCGGGGTCATTTCCCTGATCTTGGATCTGGCAGGCATGATGAGCGGGATCTGAACGGCCGGACCGCACCGGGCCGGGCGTGTGAGGCCCTGACCTTCCCCGGGAAGGTACATCGCGGGATCGAGGGGGAGTGGCGACCTATCTGCTCGGCCTTGGTTCCGCGGTGTGTTTCGCGGTGGCCGCGGTGATCCAGCAGCGGGTTGCCTTCCGGGCGCCGCCCGATGACGTCCTGCGGCTGCGGCTGCTGCTGTGGTTGGTGCGGCGACCGTGGTGGGATGTCGGGGTCGCCGTCGCGGTGATCGGCAGTGTGCTGGCCGCGGCGGCGCTGAGCCGGGGCGCGGTGGCCCTCGTCGAATCCCTGCAGATCTGCCAGCTACTGTTCGCCCTGCCGCTCGCCGCCCTGCTGGCGCAGCGGGCGGTGCCGCGCCGCGACTGGGCGGCGGCCGCGGCGACGGCCAGTGGCCTCGTGCTCTTCCTGATCGCCGGAGATCCGCATCCGGGCGATCCGGGGGCCGTCTCGACGTTCGGCTGGGTCCTCGCCGGCGCGGTGGTCGGCGGGCTGGTGTGCGGTGCGGTGTGGGGGACGCGGCGGCTCGCCGCCGCCCGGCGGGCCCCGATGCTGGCCACGGCCGTGGGCCTGCTGTCCGCGACGCAGGCCGCCCTGACCAGCAGCATCGGTCACCTGCTGACCACCCGCGGGATCGATGCGGTCCTGGTGTCCTGGCAGCCCTGGTCGGTCGTGGCCACGGCGATCGTCGGTGCGTTGCTGCTGCAGAGCGCCTACGAGATGGCCCCGCTGCCGGCGTCGCTGCCCGCCGCGGTGAGCAGCGAGCCGCTGGCCGGGGTGGTGATCGGGGTGGCCCTGCTGGGCGGCGACCTGCGGCTGGCGCCCCTCGCGTTGGTCGGTGAGGTGCTCGGCCTGGCCGTGATGGTCACGGGTGTCCGTACGCTGGCGACGTCTCCGCTGATCACCGGGCAGATGTCGCGGCTGGTGGCGAGGCAGGCCCAGGGGCGGCTGTCCCGGCTGGAGGAACAGGTGCACCATGACCTGGAACGGCTGCGCGCCGACCTGCGCCGCAGCCGGCGGGCCGGCGTCCCGGGGCCGGCGTTGCGACGCGCGCGTCGCCGGCTGCGCCGGGACCTCGACCGCATCGGCGCGGAGCTGGCGAGCCTCGTGGACGAACGGCACCGGTTCGACGATCGGATGCGGCCGGTCGCCGGGCAGGTGGGCTCGAACGGGTCCCGATCGGGGGAGCGGGGCCTGCTGGGGGACGACGCCGTGCCGGAAAGGGAACTGCTCGCCGCGCGACGTGCTCTCGACACCCGGGCGGACGAGCTTCGCCGGCGGGCGGATCGACTGCGCGGTGAGGCCGGTGCCGTCCTGGCTCAGAGGAATCATGCGCGATAGTCAGTCGACCGGGACCTGCCCGCGGGCGTGGCCGGGAGCCGAGTATCACCAGCCTCGGCGAGTGAGTGCCAGCGGCGCGCGAGGGCGCGGCCGACCACGAAGATCAGCAGCTCGGTGAGCAGGTGCCAGATGAAGTGCGTGCCGATNGGGAAGGNCCCGCAGGCCTCCTCGTCGATCGTGCGGGCGAGCAGGCCTGCCGCGAACNCCCCGGCGGCCGTCGCGAAGTCCCGCCAGTACCTGGACCGGTCCTCATGGTGTGACCCGTACAGTGCCACGGTCAGCCCGATCATGAGCAGCAACACCGGCACGTACGGTGCGGAACGGTTGGGGATCTGGCTGCCGAGGAGGGCGATGAACGCGGCGGTCACACAGGCGAACCCGGCCACGCCGGCCAGGCACCACGTCCAAGGCAGCCGGTAGAACCAACGCAGGAAACTTCCGACATAGATGAACACGAACAGGCCGATGGGCGCGATGTCCAGAACCTGGGCCCACCTGGTCGCCAGCGTGTGGAACGCGAAGCTGCCGACCCCGATCAGCACCGCGAGCGGCGGCATGAACGCGACGCTGGCCGGCACGCCGCTATGGCGCCGCAGGAGGCGCCATAGCGCGAACGCCGCGGTGAGATACGCGAGGTTGCTCACCGCGTCGAACTGCCGGACCGCGTTGTACGCCCCGGCCCCGGCGCCTGCCTGGTGCGGCGGCAGGTTGTGGGCGGCGCGGCCGCGGCGAGCGTTGGCCAGATGGCGGCGTTGGCTGTCCCGACCAGCCCGGCGCCCACCAGAAACACGGCGACCGGCGAAGTCAAGCCCTGCTGGCCTACCAAGGGCTGACCTGCGACGCTGTGTCGCTGGGCGGCATGCCAGCGATCAATGGCCCTATCCGCCCAGTCCATTGTGACTACACGCCCTGGCGTGCAAGGCTGCACAGCGATCTTGTGCGACAACCAGGGTTGTCGTTGCAGTGGCGACAACTATGGTTGTCGCATGGCGGACGATGCGCTCATGGCCACGCTCGGCGAGTTGGCGGACGCGAGCGAACGCGCACGGTCGATCGAAGCGGAGATTCGGACACTCGCGGCGCGGGCGGCGGCCGAGGGCGCGAGCTACGGGGACATCGGCCGCGCTCTGGGGATCACGCGGCAAGGAGCGCGCAAGCGGTTCCCGCGCCTGGTCGCCACCCCACCTGTAGCGACAACCTCCGTTGTCGCTACAGCGGCGCCGGCTGGAAGCCGACCCCCGGAGGATCTCATCGGCGGACCGCCAGCCTCGACGCCAGAGGCGACAACCGTCGTTGTCGCGCCCGGGGCGGCGGCAGACTCCGTGGCTCCGGCGAAACGACCGACCGGCAAGCCAGAACGGACACCGGCCCCGTCCGCGCCTCGCACAGGTTCGACAACCACAGTTGTCGAGCGTGCGGGCGCATCCACGGCGGACCGAACCGGCGGCCCGGAGGATGCCGCCGGGCGGCCCGCCACCTCCCGGCGGCAGAAGGCGGCGGACCAGCCGCGTGCGCGGGCAGGCTCGCTGCCGTCCGCGATGGATGCTGCGGTGGCCGCTGTCGCGGCCATGACCGAGGACACCGGATACACCCTGGTACGGATCGAGACCGGCTACCGCGTCCTCGTCGATGGCGTGGAGTCCGGCACCCTGCGCCCCGACTACACGGGCACCACGAGGAACCGGCCGCGCGGATGGCTCCCGAAGGCTCCCGGTCTCGTCTCCGTCTTCCCGCCAGGACGCAGCTACCGGACTCGCGACGAAGCCGTCACGCACCTCCTTGCCGACCTGCGCCACCAGGGGGAGCAGCGGCGAGGCAGGCAGAGGAAGCCGCGGCTATGACCGAAGGTGGGAGTGGTCGGGCAGATGCCGACCGCTCCCACCTCGGGAAGGCGGACGACGGACCGCCTTTGCGGCGCTGAGGTCCGGTCTCGGTCCGCGTGGGAAGTCGGTAGTCGGACTTCGGCTCACCGCGCGGCCAAGGTCCGACTACAGCCCGAGTCCTTGCCGGAGCGCGTCCACGGCGAGGCGTCGGTGGGAGATGGCGTTCTTCTGGTCGCTGGTCATCTCGGCGAAGGTCAGGTTGCCNCCGTCCGGCGCNAAAATCGAGTCGTAGCCAAAGCCTCCCTGCCCCCGCCGTTCGGTGGTCAGCACGCCTTGTAGCGTGCCGGTGAAGACGCGGACGCCGTCAGCGTCGGCGTAGCCGAGCGCCGTGGTCACCGTGGCCGTGCGGTCAGTGACCGACGCGGCCATATCGAGCAGACCTTGAGCGCCCACCGAGTCGAGGAACCAGGCGACCAGTGCGCCCGGCAGCCCGTTCCAGGCGCTCAGGGTTAGGCCGGTGTCATCGACTAGCACCGGGCTGTGCAGCTTTGAATAGGCGTCCTCGGCCTTTCGTCGCACCACTTTTTCGACGTCGAGGGACTGAATCTCGATCAGGTCTTCCTTGACGGCCTTGACCTCGATTCCGAGAAGCGCGGCGTACTCCCGGGCCTTCCCTTCGTTGCCGGTGATCAGAGAGACATGGTCGATCATCTTTTCTACCTTCCGCGGGGTCCTGGTTAGTCGTCGATCCGGAGCCAGTGCCGGGAGTAGTCGGTGAGCCGGATGGCGTGTGCGTGATTTGCCGGTAGAAGGCTACCACGTACCGTTACAGCGTCTCCGTCCTGCACCGGCGTGCTGAACTTCCACCACAGCACGTATATTTCGACGATTCCACTGCCGGTTACAAGGTCGAATCGGCGGGGGAAGAGGTTGCTTCTGCTCGCGTTCGTGACGCGGCCAGAGACGGTCACGTGGTCGGCCCGTGGCGTGGGGGCTATCAGCGCGGCGGGCGTCGTTTGTGACCGGTCTCGCACGCGGATTGTGGTGACGACGTCGTTGGAGAGTTGCAGTCCGGTCCACCGTCGCGCGATGATCGACCGGATGGAGTTGTTGTCGTTGCGAAATACCCGTCGGTAGCGCTCGTACTGCTGGATTTGGCGTTCGGCTGTGACGGTGGTGAAACCCAGCCGATCTCGAATACCGGGCAGCTCCTTTCGGAGGACTTCGACGTTGGCCAAGTCTTGGATCACGAAGTCGACGTCTTTACGCACTGTTCCTCTGGGGGTGAGGTGAAGACCGAACATCGATGACCCGAAGATGCCCACCGATTCGGGTCCGACGAGCTTGACCAGTTCCGTGTAGAGGTCGAACCAGACGGTTGAACGGAACGTCTCGACCATTGCGATTGCGGACCGAATCGGGTCGTGATGTTCGGCTACTTCTTGCACCGGGACGAGCGTGTAGGTATCGAGTACGTCCGCTGGCAGTCGTTCGTCTTCGATGAAGTTCTTCCGGTACCGGGCGTTGCNGTAGAATCTGTCGCCTTCTGGATGCGGCGAGTAGACGTTGTATCCGAGAAAATGAGTCCGGCTGTCGAGGTTGCCGAGGACTCGGTAGATCTTGCCGTCCTCGGTTACGACGTGGTCTAGGTCGAGGAGGGCACGTCGGTCGGATTCCACGACCGCCTCCATTCGTCGGCTGTGCTGACTTCGATGTCCTTCCCGCGGGCGTCGGCGATGAGGTAGTCCTGGATCGTGANCATGAAGGGGATGTTGTCNTGCCATTCTTTGAGCGGGTTGCCGTCCGCTCGGTCTCGGCCCTTCTGGGCTACGCGCTTCCTGAGTTCTTCGGCGGTCCGGACGATCAGTAGCGTTGCGCGTATGTGCGCGGTTCGGTTCTCGTCTCGCAGCGCGGCAATGATCGGGCTGTGAAAGTGCGCTCCCTCGACTACTGCGTCGAATCCGTCGAGGACCAGCTTTCTGACCACTTGCCCGATGGCCGGTGCGATGGCTGCGGCATGATCGGCGAATCCGGTCACGATGTTGTGTTGGGTCGGCGATCCATAGAGTTCCCAGGCGGTGTGCGTCACCTTGGCGAGCACCGGAACGCGTTCGAGGTCCACGTAGGCTCTCTGGACCTCTCTGAGGTAGTCAGTCTGAACGACGGTTCTGATAGCCCGGTGATGCGCGAATGCTACCGCTCCGGTCGACTTCCCAACGCACGGAATACCGTAGACGATGTGGATGGTAGTCTCAGGCGTCGCCATAGCGGTACTTCCTTCCGCAGGCGATGACCTGATCGTATTCATCGCCGGTCAGCCCAGCGAGGCTGAACTCGCTTTCGAGACTCGTGCGGAACAGAACGGGGTCGTCGGTGTTGATGGACACTGGTATGCCGAGTTGGAGTGCNACCCTCGCCGGGCTCGTTCGGTTCCAATCGGCGACTCCCAGCAATGTGTTGCTGGTTGGGCACATGTCGAGACAGATGCCGTTGGCTCGCACGAAGTCCACAAGCGCCTCGTCGTCGAGAAGCAGAACGCCGTGGCCGATCCGGTCGGGTGTGATGCGGGCTAGGACGTAGTGGGAGATCGCGTTGTTGAACAACTCTCCCAGGTGGATGTTTACCTTCATTCCGCCGGTTTGCAGATTCCGCAGAGTCCGAAGATAGCGGTTGAACTTCGGGAGATCGTAGGGCAGAAAATTGAGGTCTACGCCGGCGATGCGGGTCGTCAGGTCATCCTGCTCGGATAGGACGTCAAACAGCGCATCTAGCTGGTCCTGGGTTTTGGTCATGTTCACGCCAGCGAGGAACGTTATGGAAAGAGCGGTACGGTAGGAAAGCTCCTCGCGGAAGATGTCGATGCCGTCACCGGCGCTGTGCATCCATCGCCAGCGGCCTGTGGACGGACCGATGCGGAGGTCAATGTGTTCGATCCGCGACGCCTGCATCTCGTCCAGAAGGCGGCGGACGACTCGGCGGAACGTTGCCTCGGTGAAGATGTCCGCGTCGTCGGTCAGGCTCATGACCGTCTGCCAGAGCAGGGTTAGCCGTTCCGCAGGCGTTGACTGTAGGTAGGCGTCTGTCTCGTATACGCCTCGTAGGTAACCTACCCTCTCGGGTTTCGCGATTTCGAGCGCCCGTAAGGCTGATTCGAAGTGGCAGTGTAGAAGGCTGTGCATGGCTGGTCCCCGTGACCTGATCGAAGTGTCTGCTGTGCGGCCGGCGTCGTGGCGTCAGCGCGGCTGCGGTCTGCTCGGCAGCGTGATCCGTCGAAC
>NZ_JPHT01000020.1:42075-89731 GCF_000733325.1 Frankia sp. Allo2 | reverse complement strand
GTCCAGCGCTGGTCGGGCCAGCCGTGCGCGGCCGGACCGCGGTCCAGTTCGACCCGTAGCCGGTCACGCTGACTGTCCGACAGGCGGCATGACGCACCACTGGGTCCTCGTGAGGCCAGCGCCGCCGTGCCACCGGCCTGCCAGAGCCGTTTCCACTGGTAGGCCGACTTCGTACTCACCCGCAGCCGCCCGGCGACCTCGACCGGATCGACCCCGGCGGCGAANAGGTCCGCCGCCTGCACCCGGACCACTTCCCGACGGGCACGACCCTGCGCGGTAAGCCCGCNACCATCCGCATACCTCATGCCCGATACAAGCGTCGGACACGGCCGGGTCATACCCGGACAGACCGGATGTGATCAAACAGACCCCGACCATTCAAGATCTGTAACACCGGGTTGCTTGCTCCGTCGCCATGTTCACGTCCACGGCGCCGCCATCGACCCTGGCGGCGCCGTGAACGTCCGATCCCCGTGCCGCGGTGGCGTGGGGTGGGATGGCGGACCGGCTACCGTCAGCCGCCACGCATCGTTCTCGCCGATCCCACCCGCCCTCAGAACGGCAGGCGATAACGGAACGTAACCGTCGTCGGGGCGGTGTCGCGACCGCAGGTCCCGGCCCAGGCGCCCGGAGAGGACACCCCGTTCATGATCGTTCCCTGCACACAATTGCCGAATGCGCACACAATGCGCACACAAACCCATTTCGATCTTGAATAGATGATCTTCGATTTCGCAAAACCGCAGGTCAGAGACCATCTGTCTGGAGCCGGCGAGGGGACTCGAACCCCTAACCGCTCGATTACAAGTCGAGTGCGCTACCAATTGCGCCACGCCGGCGGGCGATCTCACGATNCCCGACCGCCGCACTGAGACGCTGAGGCCACCGGCCGGTTCGCCGCCGGCCCGGCAAGATCAAAAGGGTACCCGTGGCGTGCCCCGCCGGTTGCCCGGCGCGAACCCGGCGAGCACCTACAACCGGTCGACGTGTCGGCACCCGCTCCTCGATCGTGAAGCGGGCGAGGAGCTCCAGCTCGGCCCGGTCGACCCAGTCGACCCGGTCAGCGCCGCCATCGGGGTACCCCGAGCGGCACCGATACCGCCGTCCACATTCTTGCCACCGAAAAATGTGGTGCCGGAATCGGTGAACAAATTTTGTCACAGCGGTTGTCGGGCAGTTCGTGGCGGTACGGTCGAGCACGAGGCCAGGCGTGCGGGAACGCCGTAAAGTGCCGTCTCCCGTGAATCGTCTCCAGAATTATCGGACGACGAGCTCCACCAAAGAGCCCCACCAAAGAGTGATTGACGTTGCTTGTCCGCGAGATAGGTTGTCCAAAATAGCGAAGGGCCAACCATGCTGATCGTTGCGTTGACAGGCGTCGCACGTCTGTGTGCCCGCCGTCGCTGGATCGCGGTCGGCATGTGGGCGGTGCTCCTCCTGCCCGCGGTGTTCTTCGTGATCGCGGGTCACGCGCAATACAGCCACGATGTGACGGTTCCCGGTTCCGAGTCGCAGCGGGCAATGAATCTGGCGCGCAAGGTGATTCCGGGCGGCGTCCTGCCGGACACCGAACAGATCGTGCTGCACGCCAGGCGCGGCACGCTGGCGGACCCGCTGGTGCACCGACAGGTCGAGGAGCTGCTCGCCGATGTCGGGAAGCTGCCGGGGGTACTCACCGTCGCCGACCCGTTCGGACCACTAGGCAGGATGGTGCTGGGTGTGTCACCGGTCAGTGCCGACGGGCGCACGGCGGTGGCTCCGGTAATCATGAAAGCGTCGGCGCTCGAACTCGACCTCGGCGCGATCAAACGGGTCTCGGCCACGGCCCGGTCCTACGGCGGTCCCGAGCTTCAGGTGGAGCTGGGCGGACCGGGCGCGACCGCGCTCACCTCGGCCGGCGTCCCGATCCGACCGCTGCTGGCCGCTCTCGCCGTCGCGCTGGCGGTCTTGTGCCTGACCCTGCGTTCGAGGGTGGCCGCCATGATCGCCGCTGTCGTCGCGGCCATGGCCACCGTCACCACCGTGGCCGTCACGACAGTACTGTCCCACCATGTCCTGACTACTCCCTTCGCCGCTCTGCTTGGCGGCATGATCGCCCTCGGGGTCAGCCTGGGCGGGTCCGTCCTGGTCGTGTACCGGGCGCAGACCGCGTTGGCACGGGGTGTGGGCCCGGTCGACGCGGCCACCGAGGCGATGGTGAAGTCGGTCGCCGCCCTGGCCTCCGGTGGCGTGTGCCTGAGCGTGGCGATGACCGGCGTGCTCCTGCTGGACCTGGGCCCATTCACGGGAGTCGCCCTCGCGGCCGGGGTGGCCGGGGTGCTCAGCGCCCTGGTCACCCTCACGCTGTTGCCAGCGCTGCTCGTCCTCGGCGGCACCCGGATGCTGGGCTGGGTCGGACGGCATTCCCTGACCACGACGGGTCGTGGCCTACCGCACCGGCCGGGCGTGCGATCGTGGTGGGCCAGGCAGGTGGGGCGCCACCCGGCTGTCGCCGTGGCCGTGGCGTGTGTGCTGCTTGTCGCCATGGCGGCACCGGTGGTAACCCTGCGGCTCGGTGGCGCCGACGCGGGCGCGGAGCCCACGTCGGCCACCGCGCGACGCGCGTATGACGTGGTCAGCCGCGACTTCTTCAGCGGTCTCAACGGGCCGATGCTCGTCGTCGTCGACCGGGGGGAGGGCAGCCGGACCGTCGCCGTGACCGACGTCGTCGCCGCCCTCAACACGACGCCGGGGGTCAAACACGCATACGTTTCGTTCGACAGTCCCGAGTCGGGCCTGGCCCTGATCCAGGTACTGCCGCAGGCGGGGCCCCGGTCGACGGACTCCTACGATCTGGTGCACCGACTGCGCAACGACGTCCTGCCGGCGGTACTGCGGCCCACCGTGAGCCGCGCTTACGTGGGCGGGCAGGCGGCGTTGTTCGCCGACATGGCCGCGGACTTCCGCGACGCGCTGCCGATGTTCGCGTTCGTGGTCCTGCTCGCGGTGGGCGCGCTGACCTTCCTCACGGCGTCCTCGCGCGTCACCGCCGCCGTGCTCGCCGTTTCGGAGCTGTCGTGCGGCCTTGCGACGGTCGGTGTCCTGGCGACGGTCTTCCAGCAGGACCGTTTCGCCGGGAAACTGGGCCTCCAGGCCGGTCCGATCGAACCGTTCATCCTGGTCTTCGTGCTGGTCGTCGGGTTCGGCCTATCCCCGGGCATGAACCTGAGCCTGCTGAGCAGACTGCGCGAAACCGATGCGCCAGGCTGGCGGGCGCTCGAAGGCGACGCGGTCAGCCGCGGCCACGCCGACGTGGGGCACGTCGTCCTCACCATGAACCTCATCATGATCCTGGCGTTGTCGGTGGTCGTGGCGCAGCCGTCCCGCACGCTGAAGCTGCTCGGGGTGGGTCTGGCGGTCGGTGTGGCGCTCGACGCATTCGTGGTGCGAGCGNTCGTCCTCCCTGCGCTGGTGCACCTGGATCGGCGCCGTGAAACCGCTGGCGGCGTACCCGCGCAGCGCCGGCCGGCGAGGGCGGCCACGAGGTCGTACGACCCGCCGTCGGCGCCATCCCACGCGGGCAACGGCACGCGCGGCGGCCGTTTCTCCCGGAGGAGTACATAGGGATGGGGCCCGGGCGTGTTGCGTTACTTCCCCGTTATCGGTAGGTAGGGCCGCGCGAAACCTTCAAAAGTTAGATCATCCAATTCTACGGCTTACGGGCCACGGCGCCGTATCCATCCACTGCGGCAAAGCCCTCGGCGCCGTCCGGCTGCCACTGCGAGATCGACACCACACCCGGCTCTAGAAGGTCCAGACCGTCGAAGAAACGGGCAACCTGATCCGGACTGCGCAGGATGTAGGGGACCGCGCCCGTGTCGTCATAGCCCTGCTGGGCTTCGTCGAAGCCCTCGCTGGTGTTGGTGCTGTCCCACAGCAGTAGATAGCTGCCGGACGGGACGGCGGCCACCACCCGCGCCACGATCGCCCGTGCCTCATCAAAGTCGGCGACGTGCCCCAGGATCCCCATGAACATGACGACGATCGGCTCGTTGAAGTTCAGTACGTTCTTGGCACCAGCAATGATCCGGTCCGGATCGTGGAGATCAGCGTCGAGATAGGTTGTCACACCTTCCGGTGTGGTGTTGACCAGCAGGGCGCGGGCGTGTACTAGTACCAGCGGGTCATTGTCGACGTACACGATGCGGGAATCGGGTGCGATGCGCTGGGCGACTTCATGGGTGTTCTGCATCGTCGGCAGGCCAGTGCCGATGTCGAGGAACTGGTGGACGCCCCTCTCGCCGGCGAGGTGGGCCACAGCCCGGATGAGGAACCGCCGGGACTCCTTGGCCAGGGTGACGATCCCCGGGAACACCTTGATGTAGGCGTCGCCGGCCTCGCGGTCCACCGGGTAGTTGTCCTTGCCGCCCATCCAGTAGTTCCAGATCCGAGCTGAATGCGGCGTCGTCGTGTCGATCTTCGAATGGCCCGTCGGGTTCCCGGTGCCATTGTGCTGCTCAGCCACGTCTCTCCTTACGCTGGCTCGGCCGGGCGAACCCGGCGAAGCAGGAAGATCCAGTCGGAGTGTGGCCTGTGGGCCAACCTCGGCTACCGATTTTAGGGTATATCATCGCAAATAGCGGCGGATCAACTGCTGGGACATGTACTCTCGGCCGGCCTGTGGGGCGCCAGAAGTCGGCTTGGGCCTGTGAGCTGGGACGATGTGCGGCGCGGCTGCCGGCATCATGGTCACCTGCGTCGGTGTGGCTGTTCTATCTGTTCTATCTGTTCTGTCTGATCTTCGTTCGGGTGTGTGGGGCTGGCTGGTGCTGCTCGGCCGGTCGTCGGCATCCAAGGACATCGAGTTGCTCGTGCTGCGGCACGAGGTCGCAGTGCTGCGCCGCATCCACCCGAAGTCCGTTCCTGATCCGTGACCGGGCGGGACAGTTCACCGCATCGTTCGACTCACCGCATCGTTCGACGCGGTCCTCGCCGACGCGGTCCTCGCCGACGCCGGCATCACCGCGGTCGCGATCCCGCCCCGAACTCCCAGGCGGACGCCTACGCGGCCCGCTACAGCGAACGACGCCCCACCGTAGCCGCGATCTTCAGCCACCACGGCCCGACCAGCCCGTTGCTGATCTGACCAAGAAAAGGACCACACGTCGCCCCGCCCTCGGCGGCTTGATCAACGAATACGAACGGGCCGCCTAAAAGCCTAGATCAACGCCGATGACCCAGTTCTGGCACCCCGCAGGTTTCGGTCGGTCGATTTGACGCGTCCGGGCCCACGTCCTTCTATGACTTCATGACTGTGAGTAGTCAGTTGATTCGAAAGGTGCTGCTGCCTGCCGTCGGGCTGGGGGTCTTGTCGGCGCTTGCCGCGACACCCGCGGCCGCCGACGGTGGCCGCGGCGGGCCGACGCCCGGCTCCGGCGCCGCGGAGACCTTCCTTCAAGCGACACTCATGCCGTTGAACCATTCCGGCGCCCGCAGCACCGCTACCGCGATCCTGCGGGGCGACCAACTCACCATCTCGATCTTCAGTCGCGGGCTGGCGCCGGCTCTGCCGCACGCGCAGCACATCCATATCGGTGGCCGCCACGTCTGTCCACCGCCGAACGTGACCGGCACCGGCGTCCACGGCCACTTCCGGACCGTTGACGGCAACCCGTGGCGTGGCCCGGTCGCGGTGTCGCTGACCACGTCCGGCGACACCAGCCCGGCCAGCGAGCTGGCGGTGGCGAGGTTCCCGGTTGGGAATGCGACCTACCACCGCACGTTCACGGTCACCCCGGCGGTCGCCGCGCAGTTGCGGGCCGGTGAGGGCGTGATCGAACAGCACGGTGTCGACTTCAGCCACAACGGCCGCTACGACGGCCCCGGCCGCAGCGAGCTCAATCCGGCCCTGCCCGAGGAGGCGACCGACCCGGCGGCCTGCGGCCGGCTCGTCCCGGCGCCCGATGGCCGGCGGCACGCCCAGGTGAACTGATCGGCCGTCGTGGCGCAGGTGGGGCACCTGCGCCACGACGGGCGACCGTAACGAAGTCAGCGAACGGATGGGTTCATCAGCGTGGCATCCGGCGAGTCCGCCGGGGTCGTACGTCGGCCGCCCAGCCGCGGCGTCCAGCGGGGCCCTGGTGAACGAGCGCCAGGCCCGCGTCAGTGAGCATCGGTTGCAGACCACGCAGGATGTCGAGATAGGTCGCGCGTGCTGCGAGCGCCACGCCGGCGCGTAGTTCCGGGCGTCGGTGCGCGGCGGCGCCATGGCGCACCACGGCCAGCGCCGCCATGCTGGCCGGGCCAGGAGTGGGGTTCGGGTCTGCCGGCGGCGGAGGCTTGCCGCCGCCGAGTGCCTCGGCGAACCGCAGATACCAGTCGCACAGCTCGGTCGTCTCCACCGTGACCGCTTCCTGGGCTGCGGCCAGATCGGGCAGCGCGGCGGAGATCTCTATGGTCGAGGCGATCATGTTGACGCCGCCCCCGGCCCGCAGGATGTCGGCCGGCCAGGGCACGTCGCCGGCGTGCAGCAGCTGCGCGGTCCGGCGCAGCCGCAGCGCCCCGCCGACGACGGTCATGAGCGCGTCGACGTCGAGCCGGCCGTCAGGCTGCTCCGACAGGTACTGACGGACCGCGTCGTCGAGCAGCCGCCCGGCGCGGATGGCATCGCGGGCCGCGGCGGCCACCTGCTGGTCCCGGCTGGGACGGCGGAGGGCCGCATCGTCCGAGCCCGCGGTGTCGGCGTCCTCTGTTCGGGATGCGCCGGCTGTTTGGGATGCGCCGGCTGTTCGGGAGGCGCCGACCCGGCTCACGAGCACACCGATGGTGTCCGCGGGGCCGTCCGGATGGCCCGACATGTCGGTATAGGCCGGGTCCAGCCAGGGCGAGGTTCGCGGCCGGGCGCTGGGCGGATCGTCATCACCGGGTGCCCGCATGACGACCAGGGCGAGGAAAGCCGCGCCCATCCGATAGGCCGCGGCGGCACGGTGCCGGATTACCGCCGCCGCTCCTCGCGGCCACAGCAGCGCTCCCACGGCCAGGCTAACCCCGAAGCCGATCATAACGTCCTGAATGCGGACCAGCCCCACCCGCCAGCCTAATGGTTCAACGATGTTGAAAAGGATGAGGATGGCAACGGTGAAGCCTGCCTGGCCCAGCGCGAAGAACGACTTCCGTCGCATGTAGCCGGCGACGAACACAGCCAGCGGCAGCAGCGGCCACGATACTACGGTGTGGGTACCGATCAGGGCGACGAACAGGCCACCCACCACAATGCCGATCCCGGTGCCCAGCAGGTCCCGCAGGATCGTCGAGCTGGTCGCCACCACGTTCGACCGCAGCACCGACAGGGTACCCAGCACGACCCAGAAGCCGTGCTGCACCTCGGTGTTCTGGGCCAGGGCGACAGCGAGGGCGAGCCCCACGGCGCCGCGGACGCTGTTGCGGAACCACACCGACCGGATGCTGGCATATCCGGCGGCCAGATCGGTGGCGGCGGCGCCTCGCCGGGTGAGCCGCCTTAGCCTGGCGGGCCAGCCACGCGGCCGCACCCAGGAGCGCAGCGCCGGTGCCGGCGCGGTCACCTGCAGCACGTTCGTCGCCAGCTCCCGGGTCCCCCGGGCCAGCCTGCGCAGCCGGAACGCCTCGGCGATCGCGAGGTCCGCCGGCGGCTGCTCCGACTCGGCGACCACGAGATCATCCATCTTCTGGGCCGATCGGGCGCTCCACCCGTCAGCGTCCGGCGCCGGCCGGCTGACTTGCCCCTCCAGGTAGTCCAGCAGGGCCGTGCGCATCCTCCGCTCAGCCCGCTCCAAACGGTCCAGGCCGAGCCTCTCGCTCGGCCGTGGACCGCGGTCGAGTCGATCGGCCGCGGCGGCGAGCGTGGCAGCGGCGGCGGTGTGGATCTCGGCAGCTTCGCGGGGGAAGCATGCCGCCGCGATCCGATTCCGGTCCGCACGCGGTTCGGCGAACGGGACCAGCCAGTTGACGTCCACGACGAGATNCCCCAGCGCCGCGGTGCGCCCGCCGACACCGCTGGGCCGGTGCGCGGTCTCGGCGAACCTGCGGCGCAGGTGGAACACGTCGGTCCAGATCCGGGGAACTTCGTCCGCCCCGGTCCCGTCCGCCCCGGTCCCGTCAGACTGCGGAAAAGGCATGGTCGTCCACGCCACCCCGGCGGCCATCGACCGACACGCCTGGGCCAGCGCGGCACGCAGCCGTGTTGGGGGCCGCTCCGTCCACAGCACCATGGCCGCGGTGACGGCCACCACCATGGCGGCCCCCCAGCCGGCGAGCCGTTCCGGAATGGCGGACACCGGGCCAGGCGTCATCACCGACAGGACGAAGGCCATCAGCGTGGCCCGTCCGGCGGCGGCGAAATACGCGTTGAGGACCCCGGAAAACAGCACGACCAGGGCGACCAGCGCGGTCACCGGTGCCGCCAGCCAAGGTGTCCGGGAGCACAACGCGCCGATGACGATGAGCGAGACGGTGATAAGCACGAACGCGACGTAGGCCAACAGCCTGGTCTTGGTCGGCCCGGTGAAGTCGATGAACTCCAGCAGGGTGTAGGCGCCGAACCAGGCGAACAGGCTCAGCCGCACGTCCCCACCAGCCAGATAGGTGACGGCCAGCAGCGTGGGGGCGATGAAGGCAACCCGGACGGCCGCCTTGAGGTTGATCAGCCCGGGGTCGTCGGGGAACGCTCTGGTGAGCCGTCCCAGCCATCCGTCCTGCATCGGCCCCTCCACCTCTGCCCTGGACCATCGCCGTACCTACTTAAACCGTCCTAGCCGAACTGTCCTAGCCGACGGCCGGTGAATTTGGGGGACCTGAGTACGGTCTGCGGTCCCTGAACCGTGCCTGGCTTCCCACAGTTCGGCCGCTGCGCGATCATGCGGATCCGACCTCGTGAACGTTGGTGGTCACCGCGCTCGCCGGCCGTGCTGTCCTCGATCAGGGGCACCTACGAGGAGGCTTATCCAGGCCTCTCAGCTCAGATGATCTAGATCATGCATTGTCGTAGGGCAGGGCGCCGCTAAGGATCTTGATTGAAGGGTTCTGAATAGTCCTCCTGATCTATGTGGAGGATCTCCGGTCCGCGCGGCGGCACCGGTCGACGTCATTGCCTCCGTCGATGAGAATCTTGCCTGTCGGTATGCGGAGGCCTGGCACGAGGTCATTGCCGAGGGGCCGATCGTCGTGGCGCGGCTGTCAGCCTGGCCGAGCTATGTTCGCGTTCATCCACGGCCTGGAGGTCAACACCGGCGACCCGGCCGAGCCGGAGCGTCCGCTGACCTGGGGTGTCGAGCCGGTCGTGCACGGACTTCGATGCTGTGCTCGATGGCCTGTCGCCGAGGGACCATGTTCGTGGTGCGCCCAGGCCGATCGGGCGCTGGCTGGCACCCAGAGCCAGGCGCAGAGTAGCGACGGAAGCCGCNCGGGCGGGGTTGTTCGCGGCGGCGCGTGCACTGTACTCCGCGCTGGAGGCGGACCTGGCGGGCAGCGCCGCGGCGGGGNCGACAGCCGACGCGCTCGAGGAGCTGATCCACGATCGGGGCAGGGAGGTGCAGCGGGCGCTGCTGCAGGCCTGTCTGGACAGGCTCGCCGAACGGGAGACGCGGGCCGGGGTGGCGCCGGTCGCCACGGTGGAGCGGTTCACCGGGCAGCGGGTCGGCGAGCGCCAGGCGGTCGAGCTGGCCCGGAACTGGCTGACCGCCAAAGCCCCCTACCTGACCGCCAAAGCCGCCTACCTCGGCTACGACACCGCGCTCGCCAACGGCTGGCCGATCGCGACCGGCGTCGTCGAGGGCACCTGCCGCCACCTCGTCAAGGACCGCCTCGACCTCACCGCCACCCGCTGGGGACTCGAATGAGGTATGAGGCTCACTGAGCGAGCGTCCGTTTGGGTTGATGGTGGTCTGTCTAACTCTCGGGGCGGCGGGGTCCACGTACTGACTTTTCTGGACCGGCACCTGCCGGCAGGCCGAGGGGCATGCGGACGGATGACCACCCGCCCATCGTCCAGGATTTCCGCCGCTCTGAAACGTTGTTCAACCGAGATTTCAAGAATCCTGTACAGTGCGGCACTTTGTTCCCTTGGTGCGAGTTCCACCCTGCTGCGGTCATCTTCTCAACCAGCACGAAGCGATGTGCTCTGAATGCGACTCGCAGGTGCCGGACGTCGGATGCATGAGGATACATTCATATCGGTTCTCGGGTTTGACGTCGCCCGACTCGGCTGCGGTAACGTCCCTCCCGTGCCGGCCGGTGCTGGCCGACACGCATCCGGATGTTCTGCTNGAGAGGAGAAAGAGGGAAAATGGCTCAACAGCAGCAGGTGCAGCAGGTGGAACAGCAGCTGCGGCAGAACTGGCGGCAGATTCGTTACCGTATCCTTGACCAGTTCGGTCAGGTGAGCCCGGCGGACCTTGACTCTGCGACGAGCGTCAACGACCTCGTCCAGCGGATCGCGGACAAGACGCACCACAGCGAGCGGTACGTCGAGAACCGACTCCTGGAGCTTGCGGGAGTAGGCGCGGGTGTTCAGGGTGGAGGAATCGCTGGGGAGCGTTTCGCCTCGGGGCTGGGCGGCGAGCAGCAGCAGCAGGGCCAGCCGTTCGGCGGGGGTCAGCAGTAACCCGACAGACGGGTGATCCGACGACACCGTCCGGAACACGAAACTCCGCCGGGTTGTCGGGATAATTACTGGTTCCGATCGTTCGATTCCGGTCGCTCCGGGGGTACAGCTCAGGCCGTCGCCTTCAGGAGCGACCGGAATTCGAGCAGTTCATCGATCAGCTCGATGGTCTTCCCATCGCGTGGTAGCCGCCGCAATTCGGCCAGCATCGCGTCGGTTTCCTCGAGAGTGGGACGCTCGTTAATAGTGGCGGCTATCGTCACAATGTCGTGCATAGCTGTAATCACCTCACCGTGCTGAGATTACCGGTTGGCCTGCCCGGCTCGAGGGNGGAAGCCGGGNGATACGTAGAAGGAGGCTCGCACGGTAGGGTTTCTGGGGCGTAAATCAGTGTTTCCTTCGCGTTAATGTATCTCTGATGAAGCTACAAAACGTGACGAATGATGCGTCGCGGGTTCTGCACCTCACTATCCGTAGGGCCTCCGCGGGTTCACGGATCTTGCTCCGCGGGTTTATGGATCTCGGTGACCGCCCGCGTGCGCACGCACTTCCTTTCCTACCGCCCCGGGTGGCCCGACGGCCGTCCAGCCGCCCGCCACCGACCGCATCCGGACCGTTCCTGAAGCCTGGCATTGTCCGCCGCCTCGTGGACGCCCTGCCCAGCGGTGCCTACCTCGTCCTCNCCCATGTCCTCNCCATGCAACCGCCGGCTTCGACCCGGGTCCCNCGGCCTGCACGACCGCGGCCTGCACGACGTTGTCGGATTCCGCGTCGTCGAACTGAGGGGCCTGGACCGGCTGGCCATCGATTTTCGTTCATGGGCCCGACGCCGTCTGGCTGCGGTGCCGGTGTCTGTGTGGGCGGGCCACCCCGCCCACACAGACACCTCCGGGTGAGCGCCGTAGGAGGGGTACATCGCTCACCACATCTCCACGTATCACCCAACAATACGCGGACAGGCCATAAGCATCTTGGGCTGATGTTGCCCATCTCGGGATGGTCCGTCTGGGCGGGGTTGTCGTTCTTGTCGCGTAAGACGCCTCTCTCGGTCGACAGGTTGCGACCCTCGTGCCGCCTTTCGTGATGTCACACCCAGATCTCTACGGAGAGTAGCAAGATCTGCACGAATCGAAGCGATCGACGATACCATCCGGTCATAGGATCACTGGATCGACAATTCAGTCGGGTTATGGAACAACGAAGCGGGTCGGCTCGTCGTCTATCGCAGCGGAACGGATCGGCTCTGCGGCGGCGACGGCCGCCGCGGGCCGCCGTACCCGGGCGGTTCCCCCCGCCGCCCGTGGGCGGACCGGGCCGGTTGCCCCCTCGCCCGGCACGGTCCGCCTCCATCAACCCACGAGGAGCCCATTCCGGTGATTGAGCACGCTGTCCGCATCGCTCGGACGGTCCTCGTTCCCCGACACCACTGGGCTAGGAGGCAGCGCGTGACCCGCATGGGCGACGGCCGCGACAGTACGTCTGGCGACCGGTCCGCGGTTGCCACGTTCTCAGCCTCCTTCCATGATGTGGTCGCAAACGTCGAGAAGGTCATCCGCGGCAAGCGTGAGGTGGTGGATCTCGCGACGATCTGTATGTTCGCCGACGGCCATCTCCTCGTCGAGGATGNCCCCGGTCTGGGGAAGACCTCCCTGGCCCGCAGCCTCGCCGCGTCGGTGGGCGCCGGCTGTCATCGCATCCAGTTCACGCCCGACCTGCTGCCCGCGGACATCATCGGGACGATGGTCTACAACCAGCGTGCCGGCGAGTTCGGACTCCGCGCGGGCCCGGTGTTCACCAATCTTGTCATCGGCGATGGGATCAACCGCGCCTCGCCGAAGACGCAGTCGGCTCTGCTGGAGGCCATGGAGGAGGGGCGGGTCACCGTCGATGGGACCGGCTATCCGGTACCGCGGCCCTTCATGGTCGTCGCGACGCAGAACCCGATCGACCTGGACGGCACGTACAGCCTGCCCGAGGCCCGCTTGGACCGGTTCCTCATGCGACTGCGGATGGGATATCCCTCCCTCGCTGCGGAGCTGGAGATCCTCGATGGTCGGCAGGTGGGTCGGCGCANCGAGGATCTGAGACCGGTGATGCGGGCGGAGGACGTGGTGGCCCACGCGGCCCGGACACTCGCCATCCATGTGGCACCCGCCCTCCGGCGGTACATCGTCGATCTGGTCGCCGCGACCCGCACGCTGCCGGATGTCGTCCGCCTGGGGGCGAGCCCACGAGGCAGTATCGCGCTGCTTCGGGCCGTCCAGGTGCGTGCCGCGTCGCAGGGACGGGCCTTCGTGACCCCCGACGATGTCAAGGTGCTGGCCAAGCCGGTCCTGGCACACCGGCTGGTGCTGAGCCCCGAGGCGGAACTGCGCCGCGTCATCGCCGAGGACGTCGTGGACGAGGTCGTCGAGACCATCCCGTCCCCGCGTCGTCTCGTCGGCATCTGACCGTGGCACTCCGGTCGGCCGACATCGGGTGCCGGACGGGCCGGCGGATGGACCTTGGACTCCGCCGGATGGACAGCATGGCCTCGACGGTGTGGCCTCGACCGAGGGGCCCGTTCCCGGCCGTACTCGCGCAACGGCTACAGATAGCCCGAACAGGCCGGTACCCCCGGAATGGGCTCGTTCTGTCCGTCCAGGGTGACGACTGTAGCCGGTAGGTACTCCCATGCCTGGCTGTATCCGTGTTGGCGCGGATGTCCGGTGGGGCGCCCGGTCGCCTTGCATGCGCGCACGAAACGACGCTCGGCCGCGGGATCCCGCAGATCGGAATGCATCACCTTGACGGCGGCCCGGCGATCGAATATCTCCTGTTCCGCGCGGTAGACCGTGCTGAAACCGCCGTGCCCTATCAGCTCGAACGATCGGTACCCCTCGATCATCACCGGCTCCACGCAGTTCCCGCGTCTCGTCGCGTTCTGGCCCGTCGCGTTCTGGCCCGTCGCGTTCTGGCCCGTCGCGTTCTGGCCCGTCGCGTTTCGGCCCGTCGCTCAAGCCCAGCGCAGTCCCGCCCCGCCCACCCTGCTTGCGACGTGGGCGCACCCGGGAGAGTGGGCTTTGTCCGAAAGATGGGACTGTGCCCGGAAGATGGGACTGTGCCCGGAAGATGGGACTGTGATGGTGCCTGCCGGCGTCGTGGGGGCGCTATGCCGCCCCGTGCGTGTGGCGTTGCCGATGACCGCACCGATGTCCGTGCGGTGCCGCGCCGCATGCCGTATGGAAGAACGATGCAGGAGGAACGCGTGGCGGACGAGCGTCGGCCCTTCGCCGACGACAGCGGGACCCCCGAATCGGTCTGGCAGGGATGGGATCCGGGGTGGGCGGAGCTGGACCTGACCGTTCCGCCCACAAACGCGGTGATCGTGGCTCCCCACCCGGACGATGAGGTGCTGGGCATCGGTGGTCTGATGACCATCCTGTCTACGCTGAGTGTGTCGCTCACCGTTGTTGCTGTGACTGATGGTGATGCATCCCATCCCGGATCTCCGACGCTGTCGCCGGCCGAGCTTGCGCGGCGACGGGTGGCGGAACAGCATTCCGCTCTCGCCGAACTCGGCCTGGCCCAGGTACCGGTGCATCGGGTCGGCCTGCGCGACGGGCGGGTCGCCGGGCACGAGGAGTTGTTGGCCGACCAGCTGGAACCGTTGCTCACCGCCGACGGGTGGCTGCTNGCGACGTATGCCGGGGATCGTCATCCAGATCATGAGGCGACGGGTCGGGCGGCGGAGATCGCCGCCGCGCGGGCGGGCACCCGGCTGCTCGAGTACCCCATCTGGACCTGGCACTGGGCGGTGCCGGACGACCCGCGAGTTCCTTGGGCCAGGGCGCGACGGGTGCATCTTCCCGTCGACGTGCATCGGGCCAAGCAGCGAGCGGTCGACTGCTACCGCACCCAGATTGCTCCGCTTTCAACCCATCCGGCCGATGCTGCGGTGCTTCCGGCCGAGGCCTTGGCGCGGCTCCTGCGCCCAGCCGAGACGGTCTTCGTCTGACCGTTGCGGGTCATGAAGCATGAGTAGGCGCCTTGCTCGCAGCCACCTGTTGCCGGATGGCGGCCCCACAGCCGGAGCAGGTCTTCGAGCTCACGTCCGGTTGCCCATGCGGTGACACGGNCAACCGGACGGTCAGGGCCGGGACGCCGGTCGGCGGGGGAGACCCGCGCGTACACCGCGGCGGCTCCCGCGGGGCGTTCGACGGCGGACGGCTCGACCAGGATCAGCTGCCCGACCGGGCGCGCCGGTACGGGCAGCTTCCCTTCCCGAAACCAGCGGTAGGCGGTGACGTAGTGGGCACCCGCACGCTGCGCCCCCTGCTTCAAGTTCACTCACACATCGCATCACTTACTCAACAGCCAGCAGGTCGCTGCCCCGCGGGGACATCTCCCGCAGCGGCAGGCTGCGGTCGTCGAAGGCCGCGGTCGTCGAAGGCCGCGTCGTCCGCGGCGGTGATTCCGAAGACGCTCGGCCTGGTGCCGATCCAGCGATTGATCAGCCAGTGCAGCAGGTTGATGGTGACGATCGCCGGAGCGACGACGGCGGCGACCCCGGGAATCGCCGGCTCCAAGGCCAGGGACAGCACGATACTCGTGATGCCGTTCTGTTGGGAAGCGGCCAGATAAACCCGGTCACGTCGGGACATGCGGTGGGTCAGAAGGTAGCCGACGAGNCCCTGTGCGGCGAAGGCTGCGGCTCCCAGAGCGGCCCCGTGGACAAAGGCGATTCCGCCGGAGAGAAGCAGGCCGAGCGCGACCGCCGCACCATAGAACGCGACCCGTACGGTCCTCTCCACGAGGTGGGGGAAGAAGTCGTCCCCGCGCTCGGGGAAGAGCTTGGCATCGGGACGGAGGATCAGCCCACCGATTGCTACCGCCAGCATGAGAAAGAACCCTGCTGCCACCATGATCAGACCCGTTGTCAATGCCAGGGCGCTGGTCGCGTTTCTCTTGGCGCCCCGCCACAGCAGGGCGGTGAGGGTGACGAGGCCGAGGTTGAGCGCCAAGCCGACGAAGAAACCGCTGACTCCCGACGGTCCACCGAGATCCGGCGTCATCGCGGGCTGGTCCTTGACGAACGTCGAACCGACCGCTGTGACCAGGGACACAGTAAGGAGTACCGTCACGGGATCGTCGAAGGCAGCCCAGCTGCGCAGGAGATCCTGACCGCGTTCGGACATTCGCGAACCCGAGGTGAGCGTGGCTACCGACAGGGGATCGATCTGGGCGACCACCACGCCAAGAAGAAGGTACAGCGGGTCGCCGAGCGCGAGGGCCAGGGCGCCACCGATCAGCAGGGCCTTGAGGGCGACGCCCACGGTGACGACGAGCACGATCCGGCGGATGTCCGCCCAGGCCGCGCGGGCGATCCCCAGCGTGGCGCCGTACAGGCCGACCGCCAGCAGCACCGCGATGGCCATCCGATAGCCGTGCACCTTCGAGATATTCGGCAGGTGGAACAGCTGAAACAGCGCGCTGAGCGCGACACCCACCCCGATCAGGCTGACCAGGGATGCCAGCTGGCCGAAGGACTGTGCTCTCTGGAGCGATCTCATGGCCCGGTCGGGTTCCAATGGTGGAACGGCTGTACCGGTCTCCCCGCTGGCACCCCGGCGACCGCCGGGCTGCCGGGATGCGGATACGCATCCGTGCCCTGCGTGTGGAGTGACGGGATAAGGGCGCATCGACCTCTGAACAGTGACCGAAGGCCCTGCATCGAGCTCTACCTCCCCGTGATGTTGGACGGCGGAAAGAGGAGTTCTCCTCCTACTTGCCATCGCCCAGAGTGGTCGCCGTGCAATGAAGCTAGTGCAATGAAGCTCGCGCAGCCGGCATCCGTAGGTTAAGTCCAGACGCCGCACCGGTTCAACCCCAGGCGGTGGTTGCCACATGATCAATTGCCATGGCGAATTTTTTGCCGGGTAGTCGACGATGACGGCTTACTGGCCGTCTTCCTATCCAGCTCGTGTGATGACGCCCTCGTGTCTGTGTCCGCGTTCGGCCTGCCCGGCCGCACCTTTCATGGCGGGCGTCGGCGTCGGATGGNGCAGATGAACCGTATGATGCGCGTGCAGTCCGGCGACCCGGCGATACCTCGCATTTCATCTGTGTAGGTGTCGTCCGCGCGGGTGGGAGAGCATCGGGAGGGCATTCCAGGGGGCATGGCCCGGTTTTTCGACGTCAGTCCTGAAGCACATCTCGGAATCTTGATGTTTCTTGATATTTTTTGTAGAGTTGTGACATGTGTCTAAATATATAGTTATCCGCGGTCGTATCGCCTACCGGCGGGCGGCCTTGACGCCGAGGCCGCTGCCACCGCCCGCGGGATCGGATGGCGGACGAACGATGAGCCCGTGAGCCCGTGAGCCCGTGGTCGGGGCCCACGGCCCCACGGGTTCGTGTGTTCATGTTGCGGACAGGTTTCGGTGGGGGACGCTGGTTGGCCCGCGGGGCCCCCGCAGCTAGTGTTCGGGGAGTGGAATCGTGGCTGAACGCAGCCGGCGTCGAGGGGACCGGCGCCAGTTGGGAGTCGATCATTCGCTACTGGTAGGCATCCCCGGGTCATCCGTGCCCCGTCCCACAACTCCATACCGATGCCGCTCACGCCCGTGCGGGAGAGTCCCGGTCGCTCGCCGTTCGGGACGCCGAAGGAGCAAGCTCTCCCCATAAACTCTCAGGCCCCCAACCGCCGGGTCAGGCAACTCTGGAAAGTGGACGCCGTGGGGTGTCCCGCCGACGGTGAAAGCCGCGTTCCCCGCCCGCAGCTCCCCGGACTGCCGGCGGCGGCGCTGGTGAAGCTCTCAGGTCAATGACAGAGGGGGAGGCCCGCCGCGGCGCCGGCATGATCCGTCGTCGCCCGACCTCCGGAGCAGTCATCATGCCTGACGTCACCCAGTACGACGACACCCCCTATGCCGATGGACCGGCCACGGCTGCCGATGGACCGGCCACGACCGCCACGACCGCCACCATCAGTCCCGCGTCGTCGCACGCGCGGTCGGGGGCGCCGCGACAGGGCAGTGCCGCGGCGGTGGGCAGGAACGGTGCGAGGCGGCTGCCCGCCGCGGCCATCCCGCGGTTCGCCGATCGGCACATCGGCCCGGACCCGTCATCCCAACGGGAGATGCTGGATGCGCTGCGGGTGGAATCACTGGCCGCGCTCACCGACGCGGCCGTCCCGGCAAGCATCCGTGACCATGATCTGGATCTTCCCGCGGCGCTGAGCGAGCCCGCGGTGCTCGCGGCCCTACGCGCGTTCGGTAGCAGGAACCGACCGGTTTCCTCGATGATCGGGCTGGGATTCCATCCCGCGGTGATGCCGGGAGTCATCCAGCGCAACGTCCTGGAGAACCCCGCGTGGTATACGGCGTACACGCCGTACCAGCCGGAGATCTCCCAGGGCCGCCTGGAAGCGTTGCTCAACTTCCAGACGATGATCACTGATTTGACCGGCCTTGCGGTGGCCGGAGCCTCCCTGCTGGACGAGCCGACCGCGGCGGCCGAGGCGATGCAGATCGCGTTTCGGACGGCGAAGGGTTCCCGCGCGACGTTCCTCATCGATGCCGACACCCTCCCGCAGACCGTCTCGGTGGTCGCGACCAGGGCGGAGGCGCTGGGGATCAATGTGGTGGTCGCGGATCTCGCAGCCGGACTCACGGCCGTGGGCCCGGCGCAGCTGGATGCGGCCTTCGGCCTGCTGCTGTCCTATCCCGGGCCGGCGGGCGTCCTGCGGGATGTGCGTGCTGTGATCGCATCGGCGAGGGAGCGCGGCATCGTCGTCACGATCGCCGCCGATCCGCTGGCGCTGACCCTGCTGCGGGCGCCTGGCGACCTCGGCGCGGACATCGCGGTGGGGAGCACGCAGCGGTTCGGACTACCGCTGTCCTTCGGAGGCCCGCACGCCGGCTACCTCGCAGTGCGCAAGGGGCTGGAACGGTCCCTGCCGGGGCGGCTCGTCGGGGTGTCGGTCGATGCGGACGGCGCACCCGCGTACCGGCTCACCCTGCAGACCCGTGAGCAGCACATCCGACGGGAGAAGGCGACGAGCAACATCTGCACGGCCCAGGTGCTGCCCGCGGTACTCGCCTCCATGTACGCGGTCTACCACGGCCCGGAGGGCCTGGCCGGGATCGCGCGTCGCATCCACGGGCACGCGGTGCGCCTCGCCGAAGGCCTGCGCGCCGCCGGTGTGACGGTGGTGCACGACGCGTTCTTCGACACCGTCCTCGCCGCGGTGCCGGGCCGGGCCACCCAGGTGGTTGCGGACGCGTTGGCGCGGGGCGTGAACCTGCGGCTGGTCGACGACGACCACGTGGGTATCTCCTGCAACGAAACGACGGGCCAGGCCGAGCTGGAGGCCGTCCGGTCGGCCTTCGGGGTGGGCCCGGAGGCGACGGCGGGCATCACTTGGACCGGGACCGGGACCGGGACCGAGATCCGGACCGGGGCCTGGACCGGGTCCGTCGCGGCGGCGAACGATCATCTCGTGGCCCGCGCGGACCAGGCGGACCAGGCGGACCAGGCGGACCAAGCGGCGGACGAGCCGGTGGCGCTGCCCGCCGAACTGGTGCGTACGGATCCCTACCTGCAGCATCCGGTGTTCCACGACCATCGGTCGGAGACCGCGATGCTCCGCTATCTGCGTCGACTGTCCGATCTTGATCTGGCTCTTGACCGGGGCATGATCCCCCTGGGGTCGTGCACGATGAAACTCAACGCGACCACTGAGATGGCCGCGGTCACCTGGCCGGAATTCGCTGACATCCATCCATTTGCCCCGTTGGACCAGGCCGCCGGATACCTCGCGATGATTCAGGACCTGGAGCGTTGGCTCGCGCAGATCACCGGATATGCGGGGGTCTCCCTCCAGCCAAATGCCGGCAGCCAGGGTGAGCTCGCCGGGCTGCTCGCCATCCGGGCCTATCACCGCGATCATGCTGTTCCNGGATCCGTGGTGCGAAACATCTGTCTCATTCCCTCCTCGGCGCACGGGACGAATGCGGCGAGCGCCGCGATGGCGGGAATGCGGGTGGTCGTCGTCTCCTGTGACGACGACGGAAACGTCGACCTGAACGATCTGGCCCGCAAGGCCCGCGCGAACGCGGACGCCTTGGCCGCGCTGATGGTCACCTACCCGTCGACCCATGGTGTGTACGAGGAGGGCATCGGGCAGGCGTGCGCGATCGTGCATGAGGCCGGCGGTCTGGTGTACGTCGACGGAGCGAATCTCAACGCTCTGGTGGGGCTCGCCAGGCCGGGGCAGTTCGGGGCCGACGTGAGCCACCTGAACCTGCACAAGACGTTCTGCATCCCGCATGGGGGCGGGGGTCCGGGGGTCGGCCCGGTGGCCGTGGTCGAGAAACTCCTGCCCTATCTGCCGAACCACCCGCTGCGGCCGGAGGCAGGACCGGCCACCGGAGTGGGCCCGATCTCGGGATCCCCGTGGGGCTCGGCCGGAATTCTTATGATTCCGTGGGCCTACATTCGGATGATGGGGGCGGACGGCCTGCGCNGGGCAACCTCGGTGGCCGTCCTGAACGCCAACTACATTGCCCACCGGCTGCATCCGTACTATCCGGTGCTCTACGCGGGCCGGGACGGGCTGGTCGCCCATGAGTGCATTCTGGACCTACGGCCGTTGACGAAGCTGACCGGCGTCACCGTGGACGACGTGGCGAAGCGTCTCATCGACTACGGTTTCCATGCTCCGACCATGTCATTCCCGGTTGCCGGAACACTGATGGTCGAGCCGACGGAGAGTGAGGATCTCGGCGAGATCGATCGTTTCTGCGACGCAATGATCTCCATTCGGGCCGAGGCGGACAAGGTCGGAGACGGTATCTGGCCGCGGACCGACAATCCCCTGCATAATGCTCCGCATACTGCACAGATGGTTACCGCCAACGAATGGTCACACGCTTATCCGCGATCGGTGGCGGCCTATCCCGTCGCTTCGCTGCGGGCCGCCAAGTACTGGCCCCCGGTACGTCGGATCGACGGCGCCTATGGTGATCGCAACCTGGTCTGCACCTGCCCACCGGTGGGATCCTTCGCCGCGGAGCCGGTCGACGAGCAGATTCTCGCCGGAGCCCGCTGAGGACGGGATGCCGGCGCGGCCGCCGTCGATTTTCTCCATCGCGGCGGCGGCCGATGCGAGGTCGAACGGTCTCGCTGGGTAGTCTGCCGCGACTTCTGAACCCTTCCCTTGCGGAAGGGTTCAGAAGTCGAACTCTTTCGTGACGTAAGGATTATCGGTCGAGCGGGGTCGAGCGGGAATGAAGTGGACTTGAAATTCCTGTTACTGGTCTTGACCGTGGATCATGTTCGCCCAATAGTGGTGTACTGACTGTCATAATGGGTCATTCGGCGATGACACTCCGGCAGGTCACCGCTTGAACAACAGGAGGTCGCGGCGGATGGATCCTCGGATGGAAAAGCAGCTGGCAAGGGCCCGGCGGGTGGCGGTCGACATCGGCCTCGGCCCGGCGCTGAAGCTGGTGCGTGACAACGTCGTTCCTACCGCCCGCCGCAATCGCAGCGACGACCGGCATCTGGCGCTGCTGCTGTCCTTCGTCCTCCGGGAGGACTCGAACTGTATCGACGTGGGCGCGCACAAGGGTGACGTTCTGCGGACCATCCTCCGGCACGCCCCGGGAGGCCGGCACGTCGCCTATGAGCCGTTGCCGCACATGGCCGCGGCGTTGACCACCGATTTCCCGGCGGTGGAGGTACGACAGGCCGCGCTCGCCGACCAGCCGGGGGTGCTGCCCTTCACCTACGTCCGCAGCAGGCCCGCCTACAGCGGGCTGCGTGATCGGGTGCCCGACAGTGAGGACGTCGAACGGATCGAGGTGGCCGTCGAGACGCTGGACGACGCGATGCCGGCCGACTACCGGCCAACCTTGATCAAGGTTGACGTCGAGGGGGCCGAGTACGGGGTGTTCAAGGGCGGCCAGAAGTTGATCGGCTCCAGCCGGCCGCATCTCGTCTTCGAGTTCGGTGCCGGTGCCCGGGACTACGGTACGACGGCCGACGAGATGTACACGCTCGTCGACAATGATCTCGGACTGCGCATCTTCGATCTGGACGGCGACGGTCCTTACACGTTGCCCATGTTCCGGACGACCTTCGCGTCGGGGGCGCACTTCAACTTCGTCGCCCACCCCTGACCCGCGTCGCGGAAACGTCCGCGACGGCGGTCGTCGGCCTGACTTGCCGATCATCGGCTCGTAGTGGTCCGGGCGAAGCTCGCCCTTCGTGACCGCGCCAGTCGAGATCCGTCCGGACGGGGCGAATCCCGCACAATGATCGGACAAATGATCGGACAATAGTGCCCATCGGGCTTCAAATGTTCCTGTACGAAGAGCAACCATTCGATACGGTTTCGGTAGGTCGCGGCGTCCGACCCGTCGAAACCAGACGGGTGGGCTCAGTGGCGCTGTAGGTGCCGTGAGCGGCAACGGAATGCCGCAAGGCACCACAGGCGTACGTGGCCGGTACGCGTACCACCCGTACGTCCACACTGAGAGGCTGCTCATGGCCCGGTCCCTCCGGGGCGGCTGTTCACCGCCAGCCGGTCCTGCACGGTCGACAGGTTCGATTCCCTCGGTCAACCCGACAACGAACGCCCATCAACGGCATCACGTTCAGCTGGACGACGCACCGGCCCGGACCTCCCGGTGGACCCCGGCGCCGCTGCCACGTCCGCTGTCCCGCACGGATCCCGCGTCGCGAACCGAGGGGTGATGCCGGCTCCATCGTGGCGGCGCGCTTGGCGTAGCCACGTCTGGCTTGTCTATCTCTGTCTCGGTCTGATCGCCATCCTCGTCTACGGCCAGTTTCCCACGACCGGCGGCCCACGTGCCGTCCGGCTGGTCATCTACCTCTGCCTCAGCGCCTCGGCCGCGGGGGCCGTGTTCCTCGGCCTGCGACGCCAGGAGTTGGCCGACCGACGTCCCTGGCTGCTGATCGGAATCAGCCAGGTGATGTACGCCATAGGCGATGGTGCCTTCTACATCTTTCACTATGTGCTTGACATCACAGAGTATCCGGCCTTGCCGGATGTGTTATATCTGGGCCACTATCCGCTGTTCGTCGTCGGTCTCGTTCTGCTGACCCGGCGACGGACCCAGGAACGGGACATCGCCGGCCTGCTCGACGGATCGATGTTCCTGCTCGCGGCGGTTCTGTTGTCCTGGCTCTACCTGATCGCGCCGCAGGTGCGTGCGGACCATGATCTGTTCGTCGGCGTCACCTCGGTGGCCTATCCGGCGATGGATCTGGCGCTGCTGGGGGTGGCCATCCGTCTCGTGCTGGGGCACGGGAGCCGCCCACCCGCCTTCTTCCTGTTGGCGGGCAATCTGCTCGCCAACCTGACCGCCGACACCATCTACGTCGTGCAGCAGACGAACGGGACCTTCGAGGTCGGCAACTACCTCGACGCGATCTGGTTGACAGGCAACCTCGCCCTCGGCGCCGCCGGGTTGCATCCGACCATGGTCGACCTCACGCGGCCGGCGTCCCCGCGTGCGCAGGCGCGCAGCGGCCGGCGCCTGGTGGCACTGTCGAGTGCCGGGCTGGTGGCTCCGACCGTGCTGGCCGTGCAGGTGATCCGTGGTGATCTACGGGATCTGCTGGTCGCCGTGGCCGTAAGTGCGATCATGATGATTCTGATCATCGTTCGGATGGCGGGCCTGGAGGCCGACCAGCGGCGTCTGGCGATCACGGACGGGCTGACCGGCCTGCGTACCCGCCGCTATCTGGAGACCGAGATGAGGTTGGCGGCCGGTCGGGTACGACGCACCGGATCCGGAATGGGGCTGATCCTCGTTGACGTCGACCACTTCAAGTCGGTGAACGACCGATTCGGCCATCCGGCTGGTGATCAGGTGTTGACGGAGGTGGCTCGGCGACTGCTGGTCGTGACCCGTCCCGGTGACGTCGTCGCCCGTTACGGGGGTGAGGAGTTCGCGCTGCTCACGCTGAATGTCCGGGGAGACGCCCTCGCCGATATCGCCGAACGTCTGCGCCGCGGCGTCGGACGAGAACCCGTCCGGATCGTCCTGCCCGCGCCGCGAGTTCCGGATCCGCCGGCCCGCACGGGGGAGTCCGGGGCTGCGGGGTCTGCGGAGCCGACGAGGGCGCGCGGCCAGGCCCGGTCGGGTGCCGGTGTCCGGGGAGACACCGGCGAGGAGTCGCTGCTGATCGCTGTGACGGTCTCGGTCGGAGCGGCGGCCCTCCCCGATCACGCGGACGACACCTTCGCGCTCGTCGCAGCCGCGGATCGCGCGCTGTACGCCGCCAAGGCCGCGGGACGGGACCGGGTCGCGGTCGGCTCCGCCAGACCGGGCCATGACGTCGGTGGGCATGACGTCGGTGGGCATGACGTCGGTGGGCATGACGTCGGTGGGCATGACGTCGGTGGGCATGACGTCGGTGGGCATGACGTCGGTGGGCATGACGTCGGTGGGCATGACGTCGGCGAGAGGGTTGGTTCGAGTAGACAGCCCCCAGCCCCGGATGCCGTATCCGCCGTGGTGTCCCGGCGTACGCGATGGTGAGCGCGGCCACGGCGGCGGGCAGGTCGGCGAGCGCCGCCCGATCGTCCGTCCTCGGGATGGTCCGGCCGCGCGCCGGTCTTCCTTCCATGGCCATGATCGAAAGAGAGTAGGACGCCGTGAGCGATTCTGCCCATCCGGTGGCATCGGCGGGCCGTGTGGGGGNAGTTNTTTCGGATCGGTCCTGGAGTAACCGTTCCGGGCGCTTGGTCGGGTACTCTCCGTGGCACGGCGGGGTCATGCGCCGTGCTGGTGCGGCGCCGAGTGTTCGCTCCTTGTCCCAGAAGCGGTGGTTGTTCCCCCTCGAGAAAGATGGGGAGTGACGGACACGGTCGTAAGACCGATACTTTGACGCTCCAGCACCTGCATGTGGCGGACCGATCGTTCCCGGGTGGTCGAGAGGCGGAAGCGGTGAACCGGAACACGCGGGGAGGTACCGGCTACGACTCGGGCGGATGAGGCGTTGTGAACGGAGGTACGCAATCATGCGGTCCGGGGTGGCCGGGGGATTCCCTACCCAGCCCGTCTGATACCGCCGGCAATGCCGCACCAGATCCCCATCTGGACGTCATCACCGGTACGGGCTGTCCGTACCGAAGAAAGGTCACGAGAGAGGGGCGTCCGTGCGAACGCTCGAACCCACCAGCCTCGACCTCGACTCAATCGAGGTCGACAAACTCGCCAAGGGCATCACTCTGAGTCTGCTCATCCCGGCCCGTGGCCCGGAGGCGGCTCGAACTCTCGGCGACATCATCGCACTCAACCGGCAACGCTGGATGCAGGAGCGTAGCGTGCTGGACGAGATCGGCGTGGTTGTCGACCCGTCGTCGGACGGGGACGAACATGGCCTGATGCGCATCGCGACCGACGCGGGCGCCAGCTGGGTCGTGCGTGGGGAGTCGGTCCTGCAGCGTCACGCGGGCCGAGAGGCCACCACGACCGGCGGCAAGGCGGGTGCGATGCGTAGTCTCGCCTATCTTGCGTTCGGGAGTCGGCTCATCTTCCATGACGCCGATCTGGAAAGCNATGATCCATATACAGTGGGTGTCCTGGCTGCCGCCGCGACTGCCGATAACGCCCCGCTTTTCGTCAACGGAAGTTCGCGTAGAGTGACTGGCGACGGGCAGCCCGGGGGGCGAACCACCGAGATGCTGCGGTCGCTGTTGTCGAAACAGCTCGCCAGGTATGTGCCGTCCATCACTCGGACAATCCAGCCGCTGATCGGGGAGTTCGTCATCGACGCGGACGTCTTCGCGGCGCTGGCGTTCTCGCGGGGGTACGGCGTCGAGACGTCACTGAAGGTTCTGGCTCTCGATCTGCTCGACTACTCCGATAGTCTCCAGGTCGAACTACCGATCAAGTATCAGGTCGGCCAGCACTACCACAGCCTGGTCAAACAGTTCCATGAGATTAGTTTCACAATCGATGTCCTGGAGGCGTACTTTCAGCGTCGGCGGGTCGACCCGCACGTCGCCATCTGGCAGATCGCCGACAACTACGACCTGCTTTTCCCGGGTCGTACGTATGCGTTGCACCGGCCGCCGGGCTACGACGACACCGACTTCGTTCCGCGGCTCGGCTTCTACCAGCCGTTGGCCACGGCACCGGCTTATCAGGCGCGGTTGCCGGAGATCAAGAGTACCCGTCGGGTCGCGCTCGACGCACTGGGGCGGCGAATGCGGACCTCGGCCTGACCGTCCGGCGGCCGGTCGCCGGGCAGCTGAACCGCTGCCCGGCGACCACCGGACCGTCAATCACCGGACCGACTGGCCGGCACCGGGTGGTCACTTCGCGACCGGTCGGCCGGCCGGCGGGACGGGCATCACCGTGGCGAGGTTGTACCCGCCTCGCCACACGCGGATGATCGCGTCCGCCATCTGCCGGTCGAACAGTTCGTCGATGTCGTCAAGGGCGGGGGGGAGGTGCCCGAACATCTCCAAGGAGATGAAGCCGTGCAACTGGGTCCAGACGGCCAGGCACACGGCGAGTCCGGCGGCGTCGATCGCGACGTCGTGGTCGCGTCCCCAGGCTTGCAGGCTGGCGCGCATCGGCGGGGTGAGCTGGGCGTCCACCGCGGCGGTGTCGATCATGCCGGCCCCGGTCGACTCGCTCATGCAGCGGAACAGCACCGCGACCGCGCGGTGCAGCTGTGTGATCATCCGGTCGTTGGTCGACGTGGCACAGGGAATGCCGGGACCGAAGATCAGTCCGTATTCCGTCGGGTGGTCCAGGGCCCAGCGGCGCTGCGCGCGGGCGACCTGGAGCCAGCGTCGTAGGTGGTCATGCGGATCGGCCGCGTCGAAGGCCGCCTCCAGGGCCTCCGCCAGCGAGGCGAACCCGTCCGCGACCAGTTCGGCCAGCAGGATCTCCCGGCTGTCCACGTAGCGGTACAGGGCCGATGGGGCCATGCCCATCACCCGGGCGACCCCCCGTAGGGAGAGCGCAGCCGGGCCACGCTCGGCCAGCTGGGCGCGCGCGGTCTGTTTGATCTCGTCGAGAGTGGCCTGCCGCAGTCGTTCGCGACGGGGAACCGGACTGCTCACCACGGTCATGGTGGGTCTCGACGAGAACGCTGTCAACTTTGCGAACGGATGCGTCTTGACACGAGCAGCGATCGCGAACACTGTTCTCTTCAGCATCGCCTGCTCTTCGGAGGGTTCCGTGTTTACTCCGCTCGTGACGCGCCGCCCGCGTCTGGTCCTCGTCCTTACGCTCCTCGTGCTGCTCGGCGCCGGTGGGCTCGCGGGCGGTGCCTTCGGCAAACTCCAGACGGGGGGGTTCGACGATCCAGCGTCGGACTCCTCCCGAGCCGAGGACGTCCTGGACGCCCGCTTCCACGGCCGCCCGAACCTCCTCCTGTTGGTGACCGCCCGGGCGGGCGATGTCGACGACGCGGCGGTCGTCGCCGCGGGGAAGGAGGTTGCGGCCGATCTCGCCGCCCAGGCCGGGGCGAGGGACGTCGTGTCCTACTGGACGGGGGGCGGTCCGGCGCTGCGCTCGCGGGACGGTCGGCAGGCGCTCGTCGTCGCCAGTGTCCAGGACGATGACCAGGCCGCCGACATCGTTGATCATTATGGGTCGTGGGCGGACGCGCCGGGGGCGGTGACGGTCCGACCGGGTGGGGCCGCGACGGTCGGGGAGGACATCAGCGGACACGTCTCGGCCGACCTCGCCGCCGCCGAGTCGTTCGCCATTCCCATCACGTTGGCGTTGCTGGTCATCGCGTTCGCGGGCGTGGTCGCCGCCCTGCTGCCGCTGGGTATCGGGCTGCTCGGCATGCTGGGTGGCTTCGCCGCGCTTTCGGTGATCGGTGNGCTTACCGACGTGTCGATCTTCGCGGTGAACCTGGCGACGGCCCTCGGCCTGGGGCTGGGCATCGACTACTCGTTGCTGATGGTCAGCCGGTTCCGGGAGGAACTGGCGGCGGGTCGGGACCGCGCCACCGCGGTGGAGGGGACGGTCCGCTCGGCCGGCCGGACGATCCTGTTCAGTGGGGCGACGGTGATCGTGGCATTGGCCGTGATGCTCGTCTTCCCGCCGTTCTTCCTGAAGTCGATGAGCTACGCCGGGATCTCGGTGACCCTCGTCGCGATGCTGGCCGCCGTCGTGGCCCTGCCGGCGCTGCTGATGGTGCTCGGCGAGCGGGTCAACGCCTGGGGGATCGGCGGTCTGCTCGGGCTCGTGCGGCGTCGCCGCGCCGGTCGTGCCCGGGGCGGCGAGGCGATCGGGCCCGCGGGCGCGGCGGGGTCGGCGCCGGTCGGGTCGGCGCCGGTCGTGGTGCGGGAGGCGGCCGACTCGCCGTTCTGGCGTCAGGTCGCCGGCACCGTGATGCGCCACCCCGTGCTCACCGGCCTGCCGGTGATCGCGGTTCTGCTCGTCCTCGGGGCGCCCTTTCTGCACGTGAACTTCGGCACCCCGGACGACCGGGTGCTGAAGCCGGGCTCGGCGGACAGCCGGATCGTCGGTGACGCCCTGCGGGGCGCGTTCGCCGCCGACATCGGCGGCGCGCTCGACGTCGTCGTCCAAGCCACCGGGCCGGGCATGATCGACCGGTCCGCGCTCGCCTCCTACGCGACCGCGCTGTCCGAACTGCCGGACGTGGCCCGGGTCGACAGCGCCCTCGGGTCCCACATCGACGGGCGCCGGGTCGTACCGCCCGGTCCGGCCAGCCGCCGGTTCGCGATCGCCGGAGCGGATTCCCTCCAGGTCGTACCTGCGGTGGACTATGCGTCGGACCATGCGCAGGCCCTCGTCCGGGCCGCGCGTGCGGTGCCGGCGCCCGTGGGGACCAGCGTGCTGATCGGTGGCGCATCCGCCGTCCTGGTAGACGGCAAGACCACGATCGCCGACCGTCTCCCGGTCGCCCTCGGGCTGATCGCGCTGGCGACCTTCGTGCTGCTGTTCCTGTTCACCGGCAGCGTGCTGCTACCGGTGAAGGCCATCGTGCTCAACGGGCTGGCGATGTGCGCCGTGTTCGGCGCCNCAGTGTGGATCTTCAGTGACGGCCACCTGTCCGGGTTCCTCGACTTCACCCCAGGCCCGCTGGACACCTCCATGCCGGTCCTGCTCTTCTGTATCGCCTTCGGGCTCTCGATGGACTACGAGGTCTTCCTGCTCTCCCGGATCAAGGAGGCGCACGACGCCGGCGCGCCCAACACCGAGGCGGTCGCCACCGGGCTCGCCCGGGTCGGGCGGATCGTCAGCACCGCCGCCGCGCTGCTCGCCGTCACCTTCGTCGCGTTCGGTACCTCGTCGGTCCGGTTCATCCAGATGTTCGGGATCGCCACCGCGCTCGCGATCGTGCTCGATGCCACCCTCATCCGCGGGGTGCTGGTCCCCGCCTTCATGCGGGTGGCCGGCGACTACAACTGGTGGGCCCCTGGCCCCTTGCGGACTTTGTATCGGCGGTTNGGNCTACGCGAANANTCCNTCCCNGNGCAGGGNGGGGNNAGAANCGTTCAAANCCGCGCCGGCGCTCCCAGTCGGTGACGGTCCGCTCGTAGCCGGCGAGCTCGACTTCGGCCGCATGGGCCAGATGGGCGACGACCCGATCACCGAAGGCGGCCCGGGCCACCGCACTGGCGCGCCATCGGTCCACCGCCTCCCGCAACGTCGCGGGCAGCCGTGGCACGTCCGGCATGGTGAAGGCGTTGCCCACCCGTCCGGGTTCGAGCGGGAGACGGTGCTCGATGCCGTAACGGCCGGCCGCGATCATCCCGGCGACGGCGAGGTAGGGATTCGCGTCACCGCCCGGCACCCGATGTTCGACGCGCAGGCCCGGCCCGTCGCCGACCACCCGTATGGCGCAGGTCCGGTTGTCCCGTCCCCAGCTGACTCCGGTCGGAGCGAATGAGCCCGGTGCCAGGCGCTTGTACGAGTTCACGTTGGGCGCGTACAGCAACGCGAAATCGGCCATGCAGGCGAGCTGCCCGGCCACGAACGAGCACATCAGCGCGGACATCCCGGCGATGTCGTCGCGAGAGCCGGGGGGTGGGAAACCGGGGGGTGCGATGCCNGGTGGGGCCAAGCCGGGGTGCCGGACGAGCGCCCCCTCACCTTCGGGGGACGGCGCGAACACACACGCCCCGTCCGTCCCGCGCAGGGACAGATGAACATGGCAGGAGTTCCCCTCGCCCTCGTCGTACTTCGCCATGAAGGTCAGGGCCTGCCCGCCCGCCGCGGCGATTTTCTTGGCGGCGGTCTTGTAGAGGGTGTGGTTGTCGCAGGCCTGCATCGCATCGGCATACCGGAACACGATCTCGAACTGTCCCGGATGGACCTCCCCGCGCGCGGACTCGACCGCCACCCCGATGCCGGCCATCGCCCGCCGGAGGCGTCGGACCAGATCGTCCAGGCCTTCCGTGCCGGAAAGCGCGTAGTCGATGTTGTAACGGCTGGCCGGGGTGAGATCGGTATAGGAGCGCCGCGCAGCTCGACGGTAGGACTCGCGGAAGACCAGGAACTCCAGCTCCGTCCCGGCGAAGGCGGTCAGACCGGAGGCTGCGAGCGCGTCGAGCTGTCGACGCAGCACGGCACGGGGAGCGACGCCCACCGGGGACCCGTCCGGCCAGAACGCGTCCGCGAACACCACCGCGTCGGACGGATGCCAGGGTGCGCGGCGCAACGTGGTGAGGTCGGGCTGGAGCCGTAGATCACCGAAGCCGTCGTACCAGGGCGAGTGGGGGTAGCCTCCGTCGGTCTTCATGTCGACGTCGACGGCGTGCAGGTAGGTGCAGGCGCCGAGGCCATCGGCGAGCACCGGTCCGGTGAAGTGCTCCGGGGACACGGCGCTGCCGACGAGCCGGCCCTGCAGGTCGACGGTGGCGACGATGATCTCCTCGACCGGTTCGGCTCCGGCCAGCAGGTCACGCAGCACTCCCCGGCCGGCCGCGTTCTCCCCGAGCGCCTGATCGGACGATGACCCGGGGCCGATCGGGCGGGGCTGGACCCGCGGTGCGGGCCGCCCGATCGGCTCAGGTGGCTCAAGCGGGTCCGGGGGGTCGGGACGGGCCGGAACCTGGGCCGATGGCGGGGTCGGAACCGGCGACGATGTCATGCGTTCTCCGTTCATGCCGTAGGCGGCGCCGGTTCCGTCGGGGCTGCCGGTCGCGCCGGGCCCGTCGTGAGGGTGGACACATCGTGCAGTGGGTTCGCGACCTCGCCGTGTATCAGGTCGAAGCCTCCGTCCCGGTCGGCGCGATCGTGGAACCCGGCGCCCGCGAACTGCTCGCGGTTCAGGCAGACCCGACCGAACGCCGGCCCGAGGAGATCGATCGAGGCGAACCGCTCCCGCAGGGCCGGGAACCTCGCGTGGTACTGGTCGACCGTCGCCCGCACGAGCCGCCAGAACTGGTTCTCGTCCACATCGAGATGATCCGCCACGAGCACCGCGAAGAAGCGGAAGTGCCCGGCGAACACCGCCGAGAGCAGGGAGTGGGCCAGGACCGGGCCGGGCCACCGCCGGCAGTGCTCGACCGCCTCCGGTGGCATCCCCCGCCGCTCGGGGAACTCGCCGGACACCAGTTCGATGTCCGCGCCGAAGTCCTTCACGGCTATGCGGCGGGGCATCTCCTCGGCATCGAAGATGCACAGGACGTTCTCGCCGTGCGGCGTGAAGGCCACGCCGTACCGGTACAGGTAGTGCAGCAGCGGCGGCAGGAGAGCGGCGAACAGCGCGGCGAGCCAGTCGTGCGCCGGCCGGCCCGAGCGGGCCACGAGCTCGGCGACGACTGCCCGACCGTCGGAGCCGACCGCCAGCAGGGACGCGAGGCTGCGCGCCCGCTCCCCGCCGTCGAGAAACCGCTCCACCGGATCACGCCAGAGCACGCCGAGTAGTTCGTGGAGGCGGTAGGGCGCGTCGGGGACGGCGTCGTAGGCCGGGTGCCGGACGGTGGCGCCGGCGACCTCCGGAAGCGGGAGAACCCGGGTCACGTCGCGCAGGAAGGGATCCGCGTCGCGAAGCCCGAGCAGCCAGCTCGACATCGCCGGCCCGGCGATGGCATCAGCCGCCGACATCCCTCGCCACACCAGCGTGTTACGGATCATCAGCGCGAGCTTGACGTTCCGCCGGTCCGGCCGGTCGACGTTGGCGAGGGTGCGCACCGCCTGCAGGGGCAGGTACCGGTCCGGTGCTTCGCCCAGCGGTACCAGCAGGCCGGTGGCGATCTCGGCCGCATAGAGCGGCACGATTACGTTCTCCCACTGCCACGGGTGGACGGGTAGCCAGACATAGTCGGCGATCGTCGTACCGGCGGGTGGTCCGGCGGGNGGGGNGGNGAGGGGNGCGGGGCCCGGCCGGCGTGGCTCGTCCGGCAGGGCGCCGCGGAGCACATCGGTGAAGTGGGCGCGGGTCTGCTCGTCGAGTTCCGTGGTGAGCAGGTCGGGCACGGTCGGCGCGCCCTGGCCAGAAAGGTCGATGGCCTTGGGGGCGATGGCGCTGTACCGCCCGATCGCGCGGTGTGCGGCCACCCATCGCAGTCGGAAGGGCCGGCGCGCCTCGGGGGCGTAGACGGCCGCGGCCGCGCCGAAACCGAGCCGTCCCTTGTTCGCGACGAGACAGGGATGGCCGGTCTGGTACCCATCGAGCGCGACGAACGGCAGATCGGCGAGATCCACCGCGGGAATCGCCGTTCCGAGCAGATGATGATCGGCTGCCTGGGTGGCGAGCAGATCGCGTACCACGTCGGCGAGGACCGGATCGGACCAGCCGAGCAGGACCTGCATGTCCTGGAGAAAGCGGATCGGGTCGTCCGCCGGTGCGGTGCCCGGAACGGTCGGTGCGGTGCCCGGTTCGGGGGGGCTGCCGTCCGGGCCGGGCGGCGTAACCGAGCGGGTCAGCGTGGCGGCATCGATCCACCAGGACCCGAATGTGCCACGTCGGGCGGTGAAAGCGTATGTGACGCCCCCGGCTCGGAGCCGGTAACCCTGGATGGGACCCCGTCCGATCGGGGGGTGCCTGCGCCCGTCCGGGGTCACGCCGCGCACCGCGGGATCGCTCGTCCGTGCCGGTGCAGTGGGTGGCGGCCCGCCCGGGGAGCCCGCCGGCCCGGCCGCGGCATCCGCTGGCTCGTCGGGTTGCGGACTGAGTAGCTCCTCGTAGGCCATTTCGGCGATGAGCTTGGCCAGCAGGGCACGGCCGGCCTGCCGCCATCGGTCCGCCGACCCGGTCCGCCCCGGGGACGGTGCCGCGGGCGGTGGCGCGGACCATGACGTGGTCAACGCCCGGCCGTCCCGGCCGTCTTGGTCGGGGCCGGATCGCGCGGCCGTACGCGCCGCTCGCCTAAGGCCTGGCCGTTCCCGTCAGGCTGGCCCGACCGGGTGGGGACCCCGAAGGTCGTGAACGCCGACGGCGACGGCAGCCGGTAGGCGTCGCCGCCGGTCAGGTCGTCGAGGATGACCGCGGCGCGCCAGGCACCGAGGCCGAGGTCGGGCGTCACGACGCCGTGCGTGTGCAGCTCCGCGTTCTGGACGTAGACACGGCCGGTCAGACCGGCGTCGGTCGCCACCCGGTACCGGGCGTCGACGCGGAAGCGGCCCCTGTCGTCGACGTCGATCAGTCCGGCCATGGGATCGAGCAGGGTCGGCCGGCGGGCGGCGTATCCGGTCGCAAGCACCACCGCGTCGGTGTGGACGGGAAAGGCGCGGTTCTGATCGCGGTGGCGGCAGCCGAGAGTGATCTCACCGCCCCGGTCCCGCTGCGAGGCCGTCTCCACGACGACGCCCGGCAGCAGCGTCGCCGCCACGTCCGCCCCGCCGATCGTCCGTTCGTACAGCAGGTCGTAGATCTCCGCGATGGTGTCCGCGTCGATCCCCTTGTAGAGCTGCCACTGAGCCGGAACGAGCGTGTCCTTGGTCGTCTGCTCCAGACCGTGGAAATAGCGGACGAAGTCGGGGGTGAACTGTTCGAGGCCGAGTTTGGAGTACTCCATCGGTGCGAAGGCGGGGGTGCGGGTGATCCAGGTCAGCTGATGGCCGGTCACCGGTTGTGCGCGGAGCAGATCCGCGAACACCTCCGCCCCGGACTGTCCGGAGCCGACCACCGTGACCCGGGAAAGCCCCGCCAGCGCGGAACGCCGCTGCTGGTACTCGGCCGCATGGAAGGCCCGCCCGTTCGGCATCCCCGCGAAGGCCAGCGGCATGATCGGTTCGGTTCCGATCCCGAGGACCAGGTGCCGAGCGGTCACCACCCGTGTCGGGGACGCGCCGGACTGCCCTGCCTGATCGGACCGGTGGGGCTGGACGATCGTCACTTGGAACAGGCGGGNGTCGGGNTCCCAGCGGACCGCCTCGACACGGGNGCCGAAGTGGGNGGAGTCGAGACCGTCGGCGACCCACCGGCAGTAGTCGTCATACTCCCGGCGGGGGATGTGGAACCGTTCGTAGAGATAGAAGCGGAAGAGCCGGTCATGCTCGCGCAGGTACGCCAGGAAGGACCATCTGCTGGTCGGGTCGATCAGGGTGACGAGATCGGCGAGGAACGGCACCTGCAGGGTCGTACCTTCCAACAGCAGGCCGGGATGCCAGCTGAAGGCCGGCGCCTGGTCGAAGAAGACGGCCCGCAGGCCGGGCAGCCCGTCGGCCAGGGCCGCAAGCGACAGGTTGAACGGCCCCAACCCGNCCCCGACCACGTCGTAGGGCGGTTCGCCCCCCGCCGGCAGACCCGCGAACGCCGATCCGTCGTCGACGGTACGCGGGCGCTCGCCGCGAGCTGTGGACGGGGCGCGGAAGGTCACGAGGCCTCCAGGAGCGGGTTGGGGATCGGCACGTACACCGACTGAGTGGCCACCGGTCCGACCAGTTCGTCCCGCCCGTCCACGCAGGTGCGCAGGTTGGCCTTGCATGGCAGGGTGGGGGAGTCGAGCAGCCTGGTGATCAGTGCTCGGCGAGCGGCGGGNGGNCGCAGCCCCCNCCCGCGTGGGCCATCCTCGTCCAGCCGATGGAGCAGGCCACGCACCCGCCCGAGCAGGCGGCGCTCGTCCGCGACACCCGCGACCCCGAGCGCGCCGGCGAGGGCGAAGACGTTGTTCACGAACAGGTAGTAGATGGTCCTCTCGGCCACCAGCGCGTCATCGAAGATCGCGTTGAGCCCGGTACCGAAGCCGGGCAGCAGCTGCTGCACCTCCGCCGTGGCGGAGGTGGCCACGTAGTAGCCCTGGCTGTCGCGGTACCAGCCGGCGATCGGCCAGCCCGCCGCGTCCAGGGTGACCAGGGTGTTCTGCAGGTGGGCCTCGACGCCGATCCCGAAATGCAGGTAGAGGTCCACCACCGGGGCGGCTACCACGGTCAGGTAACGGTCGAACCAGGCGTCGGTCAGCGTCGGGAGGGGATCGCTCAGCGAGCCAGCCAGCGTCGTGAGGATCCGGGGAAGCATCGCCGTCCGGGCCCGGCCACGGCTGTCCGTGGTCCGCTCGGGCCTGGGCGCGATGAGTGCCGCGGCGCACACCACCCGGTCGACTGACCCGAACGGATTGACCCGGACGGCGGTCTCCAGCCCGACGCCGTCCTCGTCGCGCCCTCCGTCGCGCCGCTCGCCGGACCCGATCCGCAGCGGTGTTGCGGGGCCGGTTCGGGGCCGACCCTCCCCTCCCGGTCGGGTGACGGCCACCCAACCGGGCTCCCCGATGAGGCGGAAGTTCGGATGTCGGGCGGCGAGCGCCGCGCCGAGACCGGCGTCGATCAGCCTCGCGGTCATCGCGCCGAGCCGCAGCTCGTCGAGCTGCAGCACCCGGCGCGAGTTGGTGATCCGCATCCCCAGCGAGAGCTTGAGCATCACCGGGATCTCCGGCCGCCAGACGGTACGCAGCGACGAGGTGGGATACCACCGGTGCCCGGACACCCCGAGGTCGATCAGGCGGCCGTCCGCAAGCAGCTCGGCGACCGGTTCCCGCCTGCTGACCTCGTCCGCCTGCCAGGGATGCGCGGGTACCACGACGTAACCGGCGGGAATGTCCGGGCGATCGCGTCCGCCGGTCCGAGGGGACCCCGTGAGCCCGGGTGGGCCATGTCGGTCTGGTCCGGAACCGGACGCGGCCGAGAGGTCGGACTTCGGCTCCTCGGCCCCAGCGTCTTCCCTGGCCAGATCCGCCAGCAGCCGGATCAGGCCCCGGCCGTTCGTGCCGAGGGCCTGGTCCCGCCCTCCGGAGCGGGTCGTCGTACTGCCCGAGACGGTCACCACGGAGGGATGGGCTGCGAACCAGTGCAGCGCAAAGGACCCGCCGACTTCCGGAGAGTAGGTGGCCAGTGCCTCCGGCGAAGCCCCCTGGCGACTCTTGGCCGCCGGATGGAACGGATGACCGGTGATCAGGGCCTGCTCCGCGGCGAGGAACGGGGGGATGGTGGCCGGGTCCGGCCCGGGACCGCGGGCCGCGAGGCAGCTCGCGATCCAGCCGGCGGAATCGATGATCCTTCCCAGCGCCTGGGCGCCGAGGGCCGGCGGTAGCCCATCCCGCGTGACGACCTCTCGGACGAGCAGCGCGGCGAGCAGGCCCGCGTCCACCGGGGCTGGTTCGCGGGCCGCGGAAACCAGGCGTGGTGGTCCGAACCCGTGCCATCCGGCCGGGGAGTGGTGCGTCAACGTCGCCCGAACGGACAGGCCGGATGCGGGTAGGTCGATGCCGAGCGTCCGGGCGTCTGCCGGTAACCGGACGCCTGTCTCCCGCACCCAGCACCGCAGCAGAGTCTCCGTGACGATCTCGTCCGCGATGGTCGCGTCCGCGATGGCCTCGGACTGCGGTCGATCGCCGGTCACGACCGCCGCCGGGCCCTGGTGGAACCACCGGCGGCAAGGACGTCCCCGGTCTCGGCGATCAGCCCGAGCAGCGCGTCGACGTCCGCCGTGGTGGCGTCGGGATTGAGCAGAGTCAGCTTCAGGAAGACCGCGTGACGGGGACCGAGTTGGGTGCGCCCCACGACGGCCCGGCCGGCGACGAGCAGTTCCCGGCGCAGCCGGGCGTTGATCCGGTCCACCCGGTCGGGGGAGGGNGGGCCCGCGGGGCCGGATGCGGTGGGGCCGGACGCGGTCGGATCCGAGATGGCCTGTGGCGGCCGGTAGCGGAAGACGAGGGTGCTGAGTGTTACCGGGAAGGCGAGTTCGAGACGGGGGTCGGCGCGCACCGTCCGTGCCGCGTGCTGCGCGAGATCATGGCAGGCATCCACCCGGGCGCCGAGACCGTCGCGGCCGAGGGCCCGAAGGGTGACCGCGATGGGGAAGGCGTCCGCGCGGCGGGTGGTCCGCAGCGACCGGCCCAGCAGGCTGGTGAAGCCGGCCGCCTCGTCATCCTCCGGGTTGAGGTACTCCGCCCGTGTCGCGAGGCTGGCCCAGCCGTCGTCGCGGGCGGTGAGGAAGACCCCGGCCGGCGCCGGCTGCCAGCCGAGTTTGTGCAGATCCAGTGCGACCGAATCTGCGAGGTCGAGTCCGTCCAGCAGGCCGGCCAGCCGCTCGGACAGCAACGCGCCGCCGCCGTGGGCGGCGTCCACGTGAAACCAGCAGGCCGCCCTGCCGGACCTTGCCTCCATGCCCGATGGCCTGCTCGGGTCCTGCGACCCACCTAACCGGAGGCGATGTTCCTCGACCACCGCGGCGATCTGCCGAAGCGGGTCGACCGCGCCCGCATCGGTGGTACCAGCGGTGGCCACGACGATGGCCGGCCCGGCGTGCGCGGCCAGGGCGTGACGGAGCGCCTCGACGCGCATCCGGTGCCGGTCGTCGGTCTCGATGACCAGCACCGGAGGCGCGTCGATCGCGAGCAGGGACGCCGCCCGATCAATCGAGAAGTGTGCCGCCGCCGAACGGAACACCCGAGGTGCCGGCCGGTCCGCTCCTCGGTGCCCGGGGCCTCCTTGGTGCCCGGCATCGTGACCTGGGGCGGCCGGGCCCAAAGCGTCTTGCCCGGTCGGGCCACGGCGGGCCGCGTCCCGACCGAGGAACAGGCCCATCAGGTTCGATTCGGTCCCACCGGTGGTGATCGTGCCGGTGGCCCGGTCCGGATCGAAGCCGACCAGTGCGGCCAGGGTCGCGACGACCTCGGTCTCGATCGTCGTGGCCGCGGGAGCCTGGTCCCAGGAGTCCAGGGACGGATTGAGGGCGCTCACGGCGAGGTCGGCGGCGACCGCGACCGCCAGCGGAGGGCAGTGCAAATGGGCGGCGCACCACGGGTCCGCCGGGTCCGCGGAACCGGCGGCCAGGGCTTCGACCAGGCCGGTCAGCGCGGCCGACGGGCCGATTCCGGTCCTCGGTAGCAGGGTCCCTGTACTGTCCGGGGGGGCCGGATCGGCCGGGGCCGGATCGGCCGGGGCCGGATCGGCCGGAGTCAGGCCGAGGGCAGCTCTGGTCATGGCGCGCACCACCGGTGGACCACCGGCGGGCAGCGGGCCGCCGCGGATCCGGCGGCCATCGTCGAGGGCGGCCAACGCGAGATCGACCATCGGCCGTAGCCCCGGGAGGATGGGGATCTCCCGCCTCCGTGGACCGTCCGTGGACCCCCCGTTCCTCCGCCCCCGTTCCTCCGCCGACGTGGGCTTTCCGGCTGGTGCGGACTCTCCGGCCGGCGCGGTGGCGACAGGTGTGTCAGGGCTGCGCGGGGGGATCATCCGGCGGATCCGAACCGGACGTGGGCCTGATCGGCGGGTGGGTGTCCCAAAGCCGCGTGGACGGAGAGCCTGCGGACGGCGGCATCGATGGCGTCGGCGAGGATCGCGAGGACGCGATCGCCCTCCTCATCGCTGAGGATCAGCGGTGGCAACAGCCGGACGACCGCGCCGTGCNGCCCACCGAGCTCGATGATCAGGCCGCGGCGCAGACATTCGGCACGTACCAGACCGGCGAGTCTCGCGTCGGCGGGATGCGCGCCGACGAGGTCCGGGGCTGCGGTCGGATCGACCATCTCGGCGCCGAGCATCAGCCCGCGGCCGCGTACGTCGCCCACCTGCGGCCGGTTCCGGGCGATCTCTGCCAGGCCGGTGAGTAGGCGCGTGCCGAGTCGGGCGGCGCGTTCGTCGAGACGGTCCTCTCGCACCAGGCGCAGCGTGGCATGGCCCGCGGCCATCGCCAGCTGGTTTCCACGGAAGGTGCCGGTATGTGCCCCGGGCGCCCAGGTGTCCAGCTCAGACCGGTAGGCGATGACGGCCAGTGGCAGCCCGCCGCCGATCGCCTTGGACATGACGATGATGTCGGGGGTGATGCCGCTGTGCTGCGCGGCCCAGTACTTCCCGGTGCGACCGACTCCCGTCTGGACCTCGTCCAGGATCAGTGGGATGCCGCGGCGACGGGTGATCTCGCGGATGGCGCGGAGCCAGCCGTCAGGAGCGGGANCCACCCCGCCCTCACCCTGAACCGGTTCTACGATCAGTGCCGCCGGCCTGACTACCCCTCCGGCCGGGTCATCGAGGAGACGTTCGATGTAGCGGGCGGACAACTCGGCACCGTCCGGACCGGGGGCGCGACCGGACCCCACCCCGAACGGGCACCGGTAGGGGAAGGGGAACGGCAGCCGTACGACGGATGTCGATGGCGGCAGAGGATCTTTGACGGCGACGTTCCCGGTCACGGCCAGGGCACCCGCCGTCATTCCGTGGTATCCACCGGTGAACGCGAGGATGGTCTGGTTGCCCGTCACCGTCTGCGCGAGCTTGATGGCCGCCTCGACCGCGTCGGCGCCGCTCGGGCCGCAGAAGTGCAACTTCACATCGCTCCCCATGCCGGCCGGCAGGCAGCCACGGAGTTCGTCGGTGAAGGCGTCCTTCTCGGGGGTGGCGAGGTCGAGCGTGTGCAACGGGGCGCCTCGGGCAAGCATCGATGTGATCGCCTCGGTTACCACCGGATGGTTGTGTCCCAGCGCGAGCGTTCCGGCGCCGGCCAGGCAGTCCAGGTAGCGGCGGCCATCCGCGCCGAGAACCATGGTTCCGGACGCCCGGACAGGCACGATCGGGAGGGTCCGCGCATAGGTCCGTGCCGCCGATTCGCGCTGACGCTGACGCGCGAGGATCGTGGCCGGGTTCGCGGCGTCCGTGGGTGCGGACCTGGGACCCGTGGTGGGGGCTGCAGGCGTGGACCTGGCGGCGACGGGGGTCGTGGTCGGGGGGGTCGTGGTCGGGGGGGTCGTGGTCGCAGGGGGCGTCGTCGTGGCTCTCGTGGTTACGGAAGGCACGGTCGCGGGGGGCGCCGTGCGGCCGGCTGAGCCGCCGGCGGCGTCACGAGCGGAAACCGTCATCGCGGGCGACTCCCTTTCGCGCAGGCTGATTGAGGGAAGCCTAACTTAAGCCAGTCGCACCATGGTTGCTCCGCGCAAGGTTATGGTGGTGCCAAGCAGACGTGGTGGTCTCTTCATAGTCCGTCCGGGGGAGTCGGGTTGCGGCAGAAACATCGGCCTCAGGCTGTGGTGTTTGCGGCATGTCCACTACACGCCCGTTGATCAGAATCAGACAACCGGTTATGGCGGTGACGAACGTCCCNCGACCGTCCGGCGGCACGGAAGCCGGNTGCGGNCCGTGTGATGTATCAGGCACCGTTTGCGGATCCGATCCGTGTTTCGTCGCCCCACCATCGGGCTAACCGACAGCGTCGGGTCCAGGTGGAGACCACCCATCCGAGACCACTGTCTGGACCACCCTTCTGGACCATGCGTCCGCACTCGGCAGCCCGCGCCACACGCCATCGCTCCTGTGCGCCTGGCGGCAGTGCGCCTGGCGGCAGTGCGCCTGGCGGCAGTGCGCCTGGCGGCAGAGGGGATTGTCCTGTCCCTGGCGAGGGACGCGGCTGAGCTCGGACAACTGATGGAGTCTCGGACGACTGATGGAGTGACGACTGATTGGAGTGAGGAGTCGATCTGGTGGACCTGCCGCCCTCGGCCGCGCCGCTGCGCGCCCTGCCCGCCGAAAGCCTCCCCCGTCCGGTGTTGACCGCGGTGCGTGCCTGGCCGGCCGGCGCCGGAGAGGTCAGCGCCTACTTTTACGACCCGGCGGCGGCCGCGCGGAACGCCGCGGCGCTGCGGGCCTGCCTGCCCATGTGGGCGGAGGTCTGCTACGCGGTCAAGGCCAACAGCTTTCCGCCGATACTCGACGCCCTGTTGCGTGGGACCGGTCCGGACATCCCTCGGTCGGGGCGGGAACGGAGTGACTCCAGCCCGGGCGCCACCCCGACCGACGCCAGGAGCGACGCCAGGACCGGCGCCAGCGGTCGGGGCATCGACGGTTTCGAGGTCTCCTCCGCGCACGAGGTGCGCCTGGCGCAGGCAGCGTACGGCCGGGTCGACTCCGCCCGACGTCCCCGCCTGGTCGCATCCGGACCGGGAAAGTCGATGACCCTGCTTACCGCGCTGGTCTCGGCCGACGTCGACGTCGTCAACGTCGAGAGCTTCGGCGAACTGCGCCGCCTGGACGCCGTCGCGGCCCGGCTCGGCCGTCGGGTGCGGGCGGCGGTGCGCGTCAACCCGGCCCAGGTAGGCCTGGCAGGCTCCCTCCAAATGGGCGGTCGGCCGAGTGCGTTTGGCATCCCCGAAACGGAGGTCCCCGCCGCGCTCGAACTCGCGGCGGATCTGGCCCATATCGACGTCGTCGGATTCCATGTCCACGCAGTGTCCGGCAATCTCGATGCCGCCGCCCATCTGGGCTACGTCCGGTGGTGTCTCGATTTCGCCGTCCGGACGGCTGCCGTGGCCGGGATCGAGCTGCGGATGGTCGACGTGGGCGGTGGATTCGGGGTTCCGTTCGAACCGGACCGGCGCGGTGACCGGCCCTTTGACCTAATCCGATTTGGTGAGGGACTAAGTTCGCTGCCGGTGCCGGACGGAACTCGGGTAATCTTCGAGCCGGGGCGGATGCTGGTGGCCGACTCCGGCTGGTACGCCGCCGAGGTGATCGACGTCAAACATTCCTACGGGACGGAATTCGTGATTCTGCGTGGCGGAATTCATCATTTCGCGCTGCCGACATCGTGGGAGATCGTCCATAACTTCGCCGTCGTGGAGAGATCGGGCCGGAACGGTGGGCCGGAGCCGGAGCACACGCGGGAGGCGGTGGTCGAAGGTCGTCCGGTGACGGTGGTCGGGGAGCTGTGCACGCCGGAGGACACCCTCGCCCGTGACATCACGGTCGATCGGGTGCGGCCGGGTGACGTCGTCGTCTTCCCCATGGCGGGTGCGTACGGCTACGAGTTCGCACTGCCGGATTTCCTCGGCCACCCCCGGGCCCGGCGCATCGAGCTTCGGGGAACACGGCATGCTCCGTTCCCCACCGATCGGTCGAGCTGATCGGATACCCGGGAGAGGAATGTTCCTTCAGCACCAGGTAGCACCAGGTTCAAGCTCATCGCTCCAGCCGCCATGGCAGTTATTTCTGACATTCTAGACAATATTACTCCAAGTCGCATTTTTCGGGTTATTGACAATCTGTTGATGGGGCGATACGCAGTGTTTATCGACTTGGCNCCCAAACGGGACATTGCGGACGGCGGGGGCCGATGTGTCGTGGTTCTGGCCCGTTCGGCTGGTCAAAAGTAGGACTTCTGTCACAATGAATAGATAACTAGCAATCTATAGTGGCATTCCTATCAGATCAGCCGTGACTGCCGATCGGGAGTCACATCAGGACACGGCCGGGAGTATCGATCGGGGAGAAGACCCATGTTTTCGTACCTACATCGTCTCAGGACCATCAGCGTGCTCGGCGCGGCGACCCTTGTCGGCGGGCTGCTCGGCGGCGGTGGCTACGCCTACGCGCAGAGCGGTTTCACCGGCAACCCCTGGGTGTTCCGGGCGACCAACCAGAGCGCTGAGGGGCTTCGTATCCAGTCGACGGGCGGGCCCAACGGCCAGCTGTTCATCGTCTACGACCATCTGAACCAACCCATCTTCGCCGTCAACAAGGCCGGCGGCGCCGGCGTGTTCGGGGACAACTTCAACGTCCACCAGGGCAACGACATCCTGCATCCCTGGGTGCGGATCAGCGTCACCGATCCGCAGCCCGCCGACTGCGTGACCACGGGCCAGCTCGTCATCGGGGGCTCGACCGGTTCGGGTGGCCGCATCTGGCGGTGCGTCGTCGGGCAGGGATGGACGTCCGTCGTCTGACGGGACGTGGCCCGCGGCGGGGCGAGGCCCGCTTGGACGATCGTGACGTCACGCGGCGTCACGATTCAGTGCCGCATTGCTTTTCAAGTAGCGCACGCCCTTTTGTAACCGGCGTCACAGAACCTCTGCGCTGACCCGCTGACCCGCTGAGCCGCTGAGCCGCTGATCGGGTGATTCGCCAACCATGCCGGACCCATCCGCTGCGGGGGAGGGCCGGGCGGGGAATGACGTGACGGCGTCAGGGGCCGTTGGTGATGATCGTGACGGCCGCCTCGGCGTCGTTTGGCCGGGCCGCCTCCCAACCCGCGCGTGCCGCTCCGGTGCGGCCTGATCCGGCACGGTCCGATCCCGGCCGCCTCGACAGGACCGGGAAGGGGGACATCCCGAAGGCGGACGACAGCAGGGCCGATGCGGAGGCGGCCGGGGGACGTGGCGCGGGACGGATCGGTGGGGAGTACCGGGCGGCCGGGGCAGAGCGGGTCACAGTGGTGGGTTCGGTGGGTTCGGTAGGTTCGGTGGGTTCGGCGGGTGACGACCCGTCGGCGGACGACGGCCCCTCGGGCAGCGAGGAGCTCCCGGCGCCCGGGGAGGCCGCGCCGTCGGCTTCGGGGACGGAGGCGGACCGCCGACCCACCACCGGCGCCGGCGGAACCGGCACGGGCAGGTCGAACCACAGGTACTTCCCTGACTCGACCGCCACCGTCCCCCAGCTGCCCGCCAACGTGTCGAGAACCAGCAGGCCGCGACCGCCCTCGGCGTCCGGCGCGACCTCACGCCGCTGCGGCAGAACCGTCGAGGTGTCCGACACGGACGCGTGGATCAGACCGGGCCGTATCTCGATAAGCAGCCACAGCGGCGGCTGCCCGTATTTGACCGCGTTCGTCACGAGCTCGCTGACGAGCAGCTCGGCGGTGCCGCGCAGGTCCTCGGGAAGGTCCGCCAGCCGGATGCCCTCGCGGAGCACCCTGCGGGCCTGCGGGACGGCGGAGGGCAGATAGGGGAGCTCGGCGAGTATGTGGGTTGCGGGTGGGCAACTGGACGTTGCCTGCCGTACCACATCCATCGGGACCGAAGACGCGCTCATCGACCACCAAGCCTGTGCGAGGATATCGAGGTGGCTCTACCCACTGGGTGGGGATTGAAGCCTCTGTTTCCGGATCGCACCTCTTGAGGCTATGTCGATCTGGCATCCGGTGCGGTGCCGGTGGCGCCTCCTTTCCGTGGGCCTTCGTGCCCGCGGGGCCCGGGGGGACGCCCGCGGGCGTAGCGGAGGCGCCTCGGAGGTACCCCGAAGCGTCCATCATGCCGGTCAGCCGGGCACGCGCGCCACGAGGATCGCGACATCGTCGCGCAGGTTGCCGCCGGCAAACCGCTCGGCGGCGGCCAGGACGCGATCCGCGATCCCCTGCGCTGACAGGCCTGCGCATCCCCCGATCGCGTCGAGGAGCCGGTCCTCGCCGAGCAGCTTCCCGCCATTGCGGGCCTCGATGACCCCGTCGGTGTAGAAGACCAGTGACTCGCCCGGGCGCAGGACGATCTCGAACCCCGGAAACGAGACCTCGTCGTCGTCGAGGACGCCGAGCAGGGTTCCCGGGCGACCGACGAGCGAGGCGCGCCCGTCGGCGTGCAGCACCACCGGCTGGGGATGGCCGGCGAGGAACAGCCGCAGTCGGATCCTGGTGCTGGTGCTGGTGCTGGTGCTGGTGCTGGTGCTGGTGCTGGTGCTGGTGCTGGTGCTGGTGCTGGTGCTGGTGCTGGTGCTGGTGTCGGTGTCGGTGTCGGCGGGCTCGCCCTCCGCGGGTCCGCCGGCCGGCGCCATGATCGTGGCGGCGGCCAGGGTGCAGAACCGACTCTGCCCGTTCGGATGAGACGACGCGGCGTCGCGCAGGGTCCGGTTCAACTCGAGCAGCACCTCGCCGAGCTCCGTACCCCGGCCCGTCAGCAGCCGCAGGACGGCGCGGGCCACCCCGGTCACGGTGGCGGCCTCTGCACCCTTGCCACAGACGTCGCCGATGGCGATCGTCCAGCCGAGCGGACCCCACAGCAGGTCGAAGAAGTCGCCGCCGACGTCGAGACCCGCCGACTGCGCGGCGCCGTAGGCGGAACCGAGATCCAGTCCCTCGATCATCGGCAGCTCCGGTGGGCGCAGACCCGCCTGGAGCGTGCCGGCCAGTTCCACCTGCCGGCTGTAGAGCCGGGCGTTGTCGACCGCGAAGGCGGCCCGGCGCGCGAGGTCGGCGAGCAGATCGATCTCGTCCGCGGCGAAGGCGTTGCCCTCGGGGCGGCCGAGCGCGAGCACCCCGAGTACCCGCCGCCGGGCCCGCAGCACCATCACGAGCGCCGGTCCGCCGAGCGCGGTCAGTGAACGCACTCGGTCTCCGCTCGCGGAGCGCACCGCCGCCATCAACGGGCCGTCCGGGTCGACCGCGGCAGCGGTGAGGGCGCCCGCCGCGTTCTCCTCCGCGTGTGCCGCCGCCCACAGGGCGGGATCGGCGTTCTCCCGGTGCAGGTACACCGCGCACCACTGGGCCAGCCGCGGGACCGGCAACCGCGCGAGCAGCGCCAGCGAGCGGCTCAGGTCCAGGCTGCCCGCCAGCAGATCGGACGCCTCGGCGAGGAAGGACAGCATCCCGATGCGGCGCTCCTCGGCGCGTCGCATGTCGCCGCCGCCGAGGGCCAGGGCCATCCATCGGGTCGTCAGGCGGATGCGTTCCAGGTCCAGCCCGGCCGCCGCGGCGGCATCCATCCGGCGGACGTCGCCGGGGACACCCACTCCGCCCGAATCGCTGGTGCCGCCCGAATCGCTGGTGCCGCCCGAACCACTCGGGCGGCCGCCGGCCGCCGGCCAGAGCAGCAGTTCGCCGAGGCTCTCCTGCGTCGGATCCAGCGGGAACAAGAGCGCCTCGGTAACCGGGCCGACGGCCCCGAGCGTGGCCACGGTCTCCGACCGGCCGCCGTCGCGCCCGGGACGCCGCACCAGCCCGGCGGTGACCGCGAGCGCGTCCACCAGCTGCGCGAGCAGCTCACTGACCTCGCCCTCGGCGGTGAGGGCACGGGCGGTGTCCCGGGCTATCAGCCGGACCGGACGCGGCGCCGGTACCACGGGGGCCGGTACCGGGCGGGGCGCGGGACAGGTCACAGCCACAGCGGGACTGGTCACAGCAGCGGTGGGCGAGCCGTCGCCGGCGGTTTCCAGGCGGAACCAGACGGTCTTGCCACCGCGGCCGTGCTCGGTCCCCCAGCTCGTCGCGAGCGCGTCGACGAGGGCGAGGCCGCGGCCGTCCTCGCGCAGCCCGTCGATGCCGAAGTCAGCGTCCTCGACCTTCTTTACCCGGGCCATGCCGATGCGGACCGGATGCCGGTCGGTGACCCCGACCCGCACGCCGTCACCGTCCGCGCGCACCTCCACGGTGGCCGAGGTGCCCGCGTGCACGACGACATTGGTGACCAGCTCGGTGACGAGCAGAAGCGCGGAGTCCAGCAGGTCGTCGTCCAGCTGCCCGTGCAACGCCTCGAGCAGGAAGCGCCGGGCGGCCCGGGGGGAGTCGGGCGTCGGTGGCAACGCGATGGCGCGCGCCGGCATCGTCCCACCCCCTGCTGCGCCATACATGTACTCAGTCTCTCCTGCGTTGTCCATCGTGAGGCGGATACTGGCGGCTGGTGTCACCTGTCCACCGACGCCGCCCCACGCCGGTGCCCGTGGGAGACCGCCCTTGACCCGGGCCCTCCGCCCGGCCCGGGACCCGAGACGATCGTGTCGACTGAGCTCAGGTAGGAGACCAATGAGCCCCGCATACGACCCGCAACCCTCGGCTCGTCATGATCTGGATGCACCAGGCGGTGACGCTACCGCGACCATCGTGCCCCATGCATCCCTTCCCGTGGACGACACTCGGGCGTCGCGGGCCGCCGCCGACGAGCTGATCGCGGATCTCCTGCANGGGCTGNCCCGCCTGTGCGAGGGCGACTTCTCGACCCGCCTCGCGGCGCGGGACGGCTACGCCGGTGACGTGGTGCGCAAGTTCGACGAGCTGGCCGCCATCCAGGAGCGCCACGCGCGTGAGCTGGCCCGGGTCAGTAAGGTGATCCGCCGTGACGGTCGGCTCACCCTGCGGATGGAGGACCTGGGCAACCCCGGCGGCTGGTCCGACATGACGCAGGCGGTGAACTCCCTCATCGACGACCTGGCCCGGCCGACCCACGAGGTGGCGCGGGTCATAGCGGCGGTGGCCGAGGGGGNCCTGTCCCAGCACATGGCGTTGGAGATCGCCGGCCAGCCGGTGCGCGGGGAGTTCCTGCGGATCGGCACCACGGTGAACACGATGGTGGACCAGTTGTCGTCGTTTGCGGACGAGGTGACCCGGGTCGCCCGTGAGGTGGGCACCGAGGGCAACCTGGGCGGGCAGGCCAAGGTCAAGGGCGTCTCGGGGGTGTGGCGGGACCTCACCGAGTCGGTGAACTCGATGGCGGGCAACCTGACCAGCCAGGTCCGTAACATCGCTCAGGTCACCACCGCGGTTGCGCAGGGTGATCTGAGTCAGAAGATCACGGTGGACGCCCGCGGTGAGATCCACGAACTGAAGTCGACCGTCAACACGATGGTCGACCAGCTCTCCGCGTTCGCCGACGAGGTCACCCGGATGGCCAAGGAGGTCGGCACCGAGGGCAAGCTAGGCGGCCAGGCGCAGGTCAAGGGCGTTTCCGGGGTCTGGCGCGACCTGACCGACTCGGTCAACGTCATGGCCGGCAACCTCACCACCCAGGTTCGCAGCATCGCCGAGGTCGCGGCGGCCGTGGCCCGCGGCGACCTCACCCGGCAGATCACCGTCGACGCCCGGGGCGAGGTCGCGGGCCTCGCGCACACCCTGAACACGATGGTGGACCAGTTGTCGTCGTTTGCGGACGAGGTGACCCGGGTCGCC
>NZ_JPHT01000020.1:0-41735 GCF_000733325.1 Frankia sp. Allo2 | reverse complement strand
CTGACGGAGTCGGTGAACTCGATGGCGGGCAACCTGACCAGTCAGGTCCGCAACATCGCGCTGGTGACCACGGCGGTGGCCCGCGGCGACCTGAGCCAGAAGATCACCGTGACCGCGCAGGGTGAGATCGCCGAGCTGAAGGACACCGTCAACACGATGGTCGACCAGCTCTCCTCGTTCGCAGCGGAGATCACCCGGGTGGGCCGGGAGGTTGGCGTCGAGGGCAAGCTCGGCGGTCAGGCCACCGTAGCCGGAGTCGCCGGAACGTGGAAGGACCTCACCGACAACGTCAACCAGCTGGCGTCCACGCTGACCATCCAGCTGCGGGCGATCGGCGACGTCTCCACCGCGGTGACCCGCGGTGACCTGACCCGGTCCATCTCGGTGGAGGCCGAGGGCGAGGTCGCCGAGCTCAAGGACAACATCAACCAGATGATCGCGCGACTGCGCGAGACCACCGAGGTCAACGCCCAGCAGGACTGGCTGAAGTCCAACCTGGCCCGGATCGGCAGCAAGATGCAGGGCCAGCGCGATCTCTACGCGGTCTGCCAGATGATCATCAGTGAGATGACGCCAGCGGTCAACGCCCAGCAGGGCACGGTCTACCTGCTCGACTTCATCGAGGGTGACAAGCTGCGCTACGTCGCCGGCTACGGCTCGGTGCCCCGGCGCCGCTCGGACGGCACCTTCCTGTTCGGCGAGGGACTCATCGGGCAGGCGGCCCTGGAACGCGACCGTATCCGAGTCGAGCACGTACCAGCCGGCTACCTCAACATCCGCAGCGGACTCGGTGAGGCGCCGCCGTGCGACCTGGTCGTCGTGCCGGTCGTGTTCGAGAACCAGGTGCTCGGCGTCATCGAGCTGGCCTCGTTCTCGCCGTTCTCCGAGCTGCACCTCACCCTGGTCGACCAGCTCGTCGACACCATCGGGGTGGTGCTGAACACGATCATGGCGAACGCGCGGACGGAGGAGCTGCTGGCCCAGTCCCAGCGGCTCACCCAGGAGCTGCGTTCGCAGTCGGTCGAGCTGCAGCGGACGAATAACGAGCTTGAGGAGAAGGCGGCGCTGCTCGAGGAGAAGAACCACGAGATCGAGCTGGCCCGCATCGGGTTGGAGGAGAAGGCCGAGCAGCTGGCGCTGTCGTCGCAGTACAAGTCGGAGTTCCTGGCGAACATGAGCCACGAGCTGCGCACGCCGCTCAACAGTCTGCTCATCCTCGCCAAGCTGCTGGCCGACAACCCGGACCGTAACCTCTCCCGCAAGCAGATCGACTTCGCCGAGACGATCCACTCCGCCGGTTCCGAGCTGCTCGAATTGATCAACGACATCCTGGACCTGTCGAAGGTCGAGGCCGGCAAGATGAACGTCGATGCGACCACCGTGCGCACGGCGGCGCTCTGCGACGCGGTCGCCGGGGTCTTCGGCCCCGTGGCGGAGGAGAAGGGCCTGTCATTCCAGGTCAACCTCGCTCCCGACGTGCCGGCCGAGTTCGTCACCGACGAGCAGCGCCTCCAGCAGGTGCTGAAGAACCTCCTGTCGAACGCGGTGAAATTCACCGACACCGGCACCGTCCGGCTGGACGTCACCGTCGCCCGGCCGGATCTGCCCTTCCTCTCGCCGAGCCTGTGTTCCGCGGGCACGGTGTTGTCGTTCGCGGTCACCGACACCGGAATCGGGGTCGCCGTCGAGAAGCTTCGGATGATCTTCGAGGCGTTCCAACAGGCGGACGGCACGACGTCGCGTCGCTACGGTGGCACCGGGCTCGGCCTGTCGATCAGCAAGGAGATCGCCCGCCTGCTGGGCGGGGCCATCGCGGTCTCCAGCGTGGTCGGCCGTGGGAGCNCCTTCNCCCTTTNCCTGCCGTCGGCCCCGCCGGCGCAGACGCCGCCCTTTGGGGTCACGCCGGGCGAGCCAGACAACGTTCTCATGATCGTCGATCCGTCGGGTCAGTACCTCGGGCGGCGGTCGGGTGAGGGAGTGGACGCGGAACCGGGTGGCGGACCCGCGCCGTCCGCCGGCCGCGATGCCGGGCCCGCGAACGGATGGCAGAACCCCGACGCCGACCGGTTCGGCACGGCGGCACTCGCGCCCTCGTCCCCGTCTTCGTCTTCGTCCCTGTCCCCGACCCGTTCCGGGCCCGGCGCGGGGGGAACCGCCGGGCACGGGGACGCGGGTGGGATCGGCGGCGCCCACTGGTCCGCCGCGGCCAGCGGACCGGCGGAGGGCTCGGCGGCCTTCACGTCGGGCTGGCGGCCGAGCGAGCCCGTCACGGTGGGGACTCCGTTCCTCACCGAGTCCACCGAGTCCACCGAGTCCGCCAGCCGCCCGCTGACCGAGGGATCGGAAGGATCCGATCCCCTGGTCGGCACCACGGTGCTGGTCGTCGACGACGACGTCCGCAACGTCTTCGCGCTCACCAGCGCGCTGGAGATGTACGGAATGCGGGTCCTCTACGCCGACAACGGTCATGATGCGATCCGTATGCTGCAGCAGGACACCCCGCCCGTGCACCTCGTGCTGATGGATGTGATGTTGCCGGGCATGGACGGCAACGAAACGACCTCGATGATCCGTGACATGCCGGCGTTCGCGGACCTGCCGATCCTGGTGCTGACCGCCAAGGCCATGCCGGGAGATCGGGAGAAGAGCATCACCGCCGGAGCCACCGACTACATCACCAAGCCCGTGGATCTGGAGCATCTCCTCGGGGTGATGCGGTCGTATCTGTATTGATCAGATCGCGTATGGTGCGCATTCGGGTGGCTATCGGTGGGGTGGTGAGATGCCGCCGGGAGCGATCAGTGATCATGTAGGGGTGGCGACGCCCACCACGGGTCGGCAGGGCGATCGCGAAGGAGGAGGCAGGCGGGTGACCGAGCGGACCGGCGGTTCCGTCGACGGCGAAGGTGGGCCGAGCACGGAACGGCCCCGCAGCAAGATCCTGCTGGTCGACGATCGAGCGGACAATCTGATGGCCCTGGAGGCGATTCTCGCCTCGCTGGATCAGGATCTCGTCACGGCGTCGTCGGGTGAGGAAGCTCTCAAGCGTCTTCTGGTGGACGACTTCGCGGTGATCCTGCTGGACGTCCAGATGCCGGGGATGGACGGTTTCGAGACAGCGCACCGGATCAAGCAGCGGGGGCGTACCCGAGACACTCCGATCATCTTTCTGACGGCGATCGACCGCGAGCCGCATCACGCGTTCCGCGGCTACGCTGTCGGCGCGGTCGACTACATCGCGAAGCCTTTCGACCCCTGGTTGCTCCGGGCCAAGGTCAGCGTCTTCGTCGAGCTGTTCGAGAAGAACGAGCGGCTGGCCGAACTGGTCCACCAGCGTGTTCGCGACTTTGATCTGATGACGGAGATCGCGGAGCGGCTGATCGCGTTGGACGTCCTGCTGGAGGGCAGCAGCCGCAGCTCCGCCGAGGAGACCCTGGCTGCGGCCGGGGCCGAGGTCCGCGGACTCGTCACCCGGTTGCAGCCCTTCGCCCGGCCGACGAACGCCTGATCGTCCACGCCCGTCGGCGGGCATCCGGCCTCCCGCCAACATTAGGCGGGATGGCGTGGGTGTGGGTGCTCGACCACCACAAGGGGGCGCCCGGCCCATGGCTCGCGCCGATAACATGAATTTGTCGACCAGATCCGCCGCCGTGCCGGCACGGCCGGTTTGTGCAGTCGTAGGAGGTTTCGTCGTATGGCGATATCCCGGCGCAACCTCCCTGGGCTCACCGGGACTGATCTCCAGACTATCGGTCCGTATACAGTTGAACGGAAGCTGGTCGACGCCAGGACAGGACCAGTGTTTCTTGCACGTAACGGCGAGGCGCGTCCGGTCCTCGTCAAGACGATTACTGCGCCCTTCGGGCGGGACGCAGAGTTCCGTCGGCGCCTGCGCGTCGACCTCGACAACATCCGCCGGTTGGCGCCGTCCTGCCTCGCCGCCATCCTCGACCTCGACACGGGCGCTCGCCCCCCATACGTCGTCGCGGAGTTCATCGACGCTCCGACTCTCGCCGCAACCGTCGCCGGCGGCGCAGCGTTGTCCGGACCAGACACCTACCGGCTCGCCGTCGGGCTGGCGACGGCTCTGGCCGCACTGCACGAATTGGAAATTTTCCTCGGCGACCTGAAGCCTATCAATGTGGTTCTTTCCGGGCAGGGAGTGCGGCTGGTTGACTTCGGGCTCTTCCGAGCGATGAATGCGGTAAGCATCAATAATCCGGGCGGACCGCCGTCCGGTATCGGAACACTTGCGTTCATAACGCCCGAACAGGCTCTCGGGCAGACCGCCACCGTCGCATCGGATGTCTTTACCTGGGGCGGCATGCTGTTGTTCGCCGCGACCGGCCGGCCGCCATTCGGTGCCGGAACGCCCCGGGTCCTGCTGCAGCGGGCCGTCTACGCGGAACCCGACCTGTCCGTGTTCTGCCCGGAGCTGCGAGAGCTGGTCGCGGCGGCGATGCGCAAGGACCCGAAGCGCCGGCCGGCCGCGGCCGAACTGCTCGAACAGCTGATGGCCTATCCGACACGAAGCGAGGCGGAGCCGGCGGTCGAACCCACCCGGCGTCTCGCCCTGCCGGCGGGTGTCATCGAGACGCTGGTGCCGGTGCAGACGAGGCGGACGGTCGAGTCCGAGACGAAACCGGAGGTCGTAGGCACGAGCGACCTCGCCGCTCCTGCCATCGGTGCCATCCACGGCCTCGAGATCGTGCTCGAAACCGTGACCGTACTCGAAACCGTGACCGTGCTCGGGACCGGGCCGGCCGCGGAGATCACGGCCGTCCCGCCGGCCGCGGAGATCACGGCCGTCCCGCCGGCCGCCGCGGTCGCCCTCGGCGCCGTCCGTACCGGAGCAGAACCGCGGATGCGTCCGTCGTCTCCCGGTCCGTCGTCTCCCGGTCCGTCGTCTCCCGGTCCGTCGGCCGCTCTGGCCGGTGTGCCCGCCCCACTGCCCACCGCGGCCGCGAGAGCGCGCGCAAGCTACGTCCAGGAGGGCACCGGGAATGTCTCCGCCTTGTCATCACCATCGTCACCGCGGGATCACCTGGACCGCGGGTGGCTTCGACGCGTGCTCTCGATCGGCGTGGCGGTCTCGGTGCTCGTCCTCTCGACCGTTGTGATCGTCGATACGCTGCGGGAGCGCAGCGCGGCGGCCACGTCGCGTGAGGCGGCCCGTGGCGCGATGCGCCTTCTCGACCGGGAACCGGATCTCGCCGGCCAACTCGCCGTCTCGGCCTACCGCATGGCTCCGACCTCGGCTGCGGCGGAGGCGCTGGTCAATGCGAGCATCCGGCAGATCGGGCCGGCGACGGGAGCGATCCGCGATCTGCTGATCACCCCGGATGGTCGATATCTGATCATCGTCGGTGACTTCGGCGGGTCGGTGTGGAACATCATCGGCCCTGGCCGGGTGCGCTACATCACCGACCTGCCCGCGGTGGCCGCGGCCATGGGAGATCGCAGCCCCCTCGCGGCCGGGGTCGCCCCGGCGGCCGCGGTGAAGGGCCTGCTCGCCGTCGCGCTGATACCCGCATCCGGTCCGGCCACGGGTGTGCGGGCGTCCACGATCATGGTGACGGCGGGGACGGACGGGGTGATCCGGTTATGGCGGCTGGCCCAGCCCGGGNNNACGGANNNCGGNGACCTTCAGTCGGCGATCAACACCGGTCAACGGGTGAGTCTGCTCGCCGAGTTGCGGGGACACACGGGTGCGGTGGCGAGCGTCGCGGTGAGCGGGGATGGTCGAACCCTGGCCTCGGCGGGCGCCGATCGCGTCGTCCGTCTCTGGGACATCGGCCATCCGCAGAATCCTCGCGCCCTCGCCGAGCTGCCCCAGCCGGCGGAGGTCACCAGCCTCGCCTTCACCCCCGACGGCGACTCGCTCGCGGTCGGGGGGGTAGGCCATCTCTCCGTCTGGGATGTGACCGCTGCCGGGCAACCGCGCCGCCGGGCCCAGCTGACCGCCCCCGCCACTGTCCGCAAGCTCCTCGTCAGCCCGGACGGCCGGTGGCTCGCCGTGGCGAGTACCTCCGACGGCGGCTCGCTGACGGAGATCTATGGGCTGGACAGCCCCCGGGGACTGCACCGCCTCACCGCCATCGCGAGCCGGCCAGGCCAGGCCGGTTCGATCGCGCTCTCCGCCGACGGGCGGGTCCTCGCTGTCAGTACCCCGGCCGGTCAGGTAACGCTCTGGGACATGCGCTCACCATCCCGGCCGGTGCAGCGGGCCACCCTGCCGGTCGGCACCGCGCCGACGGCGACGGTCTTCGGACCTCTGGGACATGAGGGCGTCCTCGCAGTCGTAGCCGGTGACGCCGTCCGTCTCTGGCAGCTCGACCTGCTCGCGGCCGAGGACGAGATCTGTGCCAGGGCCGAGGGCCGCATCAATCGGGAGCAGTGGCGGACCTACCTCGGTCACCGGCACTACGACCCGCCCTGTGACTGACCCGCCCGGTGACTGACCCGCCCGGTGACCGGCCCGCCCGGTGACCGGCCGGGTTGGTCGCGTTCCTCGTGATGTCCGGCCTGCTGCTGGTGGTGGTGCCGCGGGTGCGGGCAGGTGAGGATGCCTCGGGGAGCCGGCAGGCGGCGGCTATCGCGAGAAGTGGCGCGCGGCGCCGTAACCGGGGCCCTGTTCCGGGCGGCCCGTCCGGGACGTCCATCGCCACTGGACCGAGATGCGTCCGGCGACGTGCTCCGGGACCCTGGGCACCGCGTGCAGCCAGTCGGCTTGGGCCCGACCTCCCAGCACGATCAGATCACCGCCGGCCGGGGAGAGGTCGCGAGCGCCGGATGCCTCCGGGTCGTTGAGGATCCGTCGGCCGGGCGGCAGGTGGCGAGACTTGATCAGGAACGGTCGCCGGGCACCGAGGGTGAGGATGGCGATCACCGTGTCGTCGAGCCAGCGCATCTCGCGGTCCCGGTGGAAGGCGACGCCGTCGGCTCCGTCCCGGTACAGCGACAGGCCAAAGCCGTCGAACTCCACGCCGTAGGTCCGCCGCAGGGTCCGGTAGGCGTCGAGCAGGGCGGGAAAGGCGACCGGCCGACCCCGCGGGATCCAGGCGCTCATCCGTGGTTCGGTGACGTGGCGTTCGTAACGCCACATGGTTCCCTGTCGCCAGGGGATCTCGGCATGCAGGGTCTCGTACAGCTGGTCGGCCTCGCGTAGCCATCCGCGCGTGACGTCGACCCAGGACCGGTCGTCCAGCCAGATCCGTTGCACCGACGCGGTGCGGTCGACCGCACCGTTGGCGGGCACCGCGGTGCCGTCGGTCTCGCTCGTCACCCGGCCGACGCTACCCGGCCGACGCCATCCGGCAGGCCCCGGTCCGGGGCCGTCCGGCGTAACCTGCGAGATCCAGGAGGCATATTCCGTGAAGGTGAACAGGCGAGGATGACCTGCGCAGCACCCGACCCGGGGACCTCGACGAACCTCGAAAGCGATGTCCGTCGTCTCACCGCANCCGCCTTCACCGCAACCGCCGTGGTCAGGACCGAACGAGCCGCGCGATCGCGGCCGACGCCTCCCGGATCTTCTCGTCGGCCACCGGACCGCCTTCGGCGGCGGCGTGCGTCACGCAGTGCGTCAGATGGTCCTCGAGGAGCCCGAGGGCGACCGACTGTAACGCCCGGGTCGTCGCCGAGACCTGGGTGAGGATGTCGATGCAGTACTTGTCCTCGGCAATCATGCGCTGTAGCCCCCGGACCTGGCCTTCGATGCGGCGAAGCCGAGCGGTGTAATCGTCCTTGGTGTTGGTGTAGCCGTGCATCCATCGCGCCTTCCCGTCCAGGTACCCCCCTACGGTACCTGGGCCGGAGCCGGTCGTCGGATTGGGATTCGGTGAGATACCGGCGCCAACCGCCGACTGGAATTCGAACCGAGGCTCCTCCCGGCGGTGACACGTCCCACAATCATCACCGTGAGTGAGAATTCTCCGCCCGTGCGGTATCAGCGGCGCGGGTCCTCCAGGACAGGCTCGGGTTGCCCGTTCACGTCCTGCCCAACTGCGCGGACGCCGCCCCGCTGGCTGGGTACCCGGCACGGATCGTTCCTGGCAAACCGCACCCGGCGCCCCATAATTGCGCCAGGAAAGTGCCGAGTGGTGCACTTTCTCGCCCTGGTGGCGGGGGCTGGTGGTGACGAGTGGGTTCGCCGCCGGATCAGCGGTCGACGTGGTGCGGTGGAAGATCGGCGAGGAGTCGTTCGATGTCCGGGTCCTCTTCCTCGGACAATGACTCGTCACCCCAACCGATCTCGCGTTCGTCGTCGAACAGCTTGTCGTCGTGCGGCTCTGTGGCCCCCATGATCTTCCCCTCGTGTGGCGCAGGTTGTTCGCAACGGAGGTCCCGGCGCGGGATACGGCCTGGTGCCGCGGTCTGGTGTCGCGATCCCGACAGTGCTTCGGGTGAATCGTTTGCAGGATTGGATGCGGGATTGGACTCCGGCCGGGTACGGGTTAGGGCCGGCCGTTGTTCGGCGGGCTGCCCGGAGTGTGCTTATTACTTCCCGATGGCCGCCGGCATGCTACCGAGCGGGCGGCCNCCCGGCCNCCCGGCCNCCCGGCCGCTTGGCCGCCCGCTCGCCGCCGGTCAATCTACGCCGCCGCTGCCGTCTCCGGTGGGTGCCGCCGCTAGGGCGTGCCCGATTATCTCGACGACCAGGCGCAGGGTCGCCCGGCTTCCCGCCAGGAAGGCATCCGTCTCCCGCTGGGACCAGGCAGAAGCGAGTATCCCGGGCTCCGGTACCCGGGCGGCCAGGAGCGCCCGTATCGACGCCCGGTAGCGGCTCACCGTGATCGGCGGATCGCCGACCGGATCTTCGTCGTAGTCCTCGTCCCNGTCTAACAGCGCCCGGACCTCATCCAGGCGGCGCGGGGTGGGGGGCATGGTTTCCTCCTCCATCTATTTGCTACTCAGCAAATTAGACCCTAGCGAGGTTCTTGAGGAAGAGCAAAGTGGTTACGATGTTCCGCGTGGACGACGGTGAGCAGTTGGTCGGCATCGGGGACATCGCGTTCCAACTCAAGATCACTCGCCAGGCGGTGGACTACTGGACACGCAAGGACTCCCGGTTTCCGGCGCCCTTGCAGGTCATCAACGCGCCGATGGGTAGCGGTGCCAAAGGCACCCGGGTTTGGCGCAAGCGAGAGGTAGACGCCTGGATCGTGGAGCACTATCGGCGGCGCAAACAGTAGGCGTCCCGGCCATCGGCCGAGGCCACCGCATCAGGTCAGATCTGTCGGCACCAGCGGCTCCGGGCCACCCCGGTGGCGCGGCCGGTTCAGGGTGGCCGAAAAACGCCGCCAGTGGGGCGGAAGGGCTTCCGTTAGATGAGTAAGTCCGAACTCCGGGCTGGCCGTAGCCGGGCCTGAAGAGATGGCTTCCAAGGTCATGGTGTGACGCAAGATCTGGAAACCCTCGCCGGCATCTCCCGGTTACCGCATCCGGGGGCCGGTGGGTGAGCCGCGGCGGGGAGGAGCTGGGTGCTCGGTGTCCGGGCATGCCAAAGGCGTCCAGGCCGAGATGCCCGGACGCCTTGGGCGGATCCAGCGGCTGGTCAGGCCGCCGCGGTGCTGGAGGCCGGAGTCGACGTCGTCGAGGAGGCCGTGGCGGTGCCGCCCGACGAGGTCGAGGACGACGAGTCCGAGCTGACGGAGCTGTTGGTGCTCCCCCCGGATGTCGCCTCGCTGCTGCCACCCGTGGCCGTGGCGTCGCCGACGTCCTTGGGGCGGTGCTGCGTGGACCCGCCGGAGGAGTTGGACCGGCTGTCGTTCTTGTAGAAGCCGCTGCCCTTGAACACCACGCCCACCGAACCGAACACTTTACGAAGTCGTCCGGCGCAGGCCGGGCACTCCGTCAGTGATACGTCGCTGAAGCTCTGTACGGCCTCAAGGTCACGCCCGCAGTCGGTGCAGCGGTACTGGTAGGTAGGCACGTGCTCCTCCCGGAGTTGGCACTCTGACGTGGAGACTGCCAACTTTAGCTTGTAGAGGGCCCGAGATGTTCCCCGGTGCCATCGGTTGGTTCGCACCGTAGCGTACGACTCGGCGTGATGATGATCTTCACGTTGTGATCGTGGGACTCCATGGGGATCTCATCCAGAACCTCTTGGTCGTGCAGGACGGCGATCACCGGAACGTCGGCGCCCACCCGGGCCAGCACCCGGTCATAGGAGCCCCCACCGCGCCCCAGACGCCGGCCCGTCCGGTCGACCGCGAGCGCCGGGATGATCACCACGTCGGCCTCGGCGAGAACCCCACGGGGTGCCGCCGCCGGTGGTTCGCGGGTACCCAGCGCGCCGGGCACCAGTGTTCCGACGTGCTCCCGGAAGTCCAGATCGAGATCGGCGCGTAGGGCGGGCAACAGCACCCGCACTCCGCGAGCCAGCAGTCGATCGAGCAGTTCGGCGGTGTCCGGCTCGCCGGGCAGCCCCACATACGCCGCCACGCACCGCGCGGCCTCCACCTCGGGCAGCCGCTGGATGCGGTTGGCCAGTCGGGACGCATCCGACCTGGACAGCGAGCCCCGACGCAGGGCCACGGATGCGCGGCGCTGTACCAGTAGCCGGGCCCGCAGGCGAGCCTTGGCCTCGCCTGCCTCGCTCGTCTCACCCAGCGCCGACGCGCCGCCGACTAGGGCGGGTGCGATCTGCCCGGAGCCGCCGCCGGCCTCGGGGCCGGTGCCGGGGGTTCGGTCGACACCGTCGTGGCGGGGGCGGGCACGCCCCGGGTCCGCTGGCCGACTCCCGCGTCCGGACACCGGTCCGGGATGCGGACGGATCGTCAGCTCGACGGTGAGCTCTTCGTCGAGATCACCCGGAGGCCGGTCATTCCACTGCACACCGACAGCCTCCCGCAGGTTGGCCGCCAGCGGGGGGTTGCCGCGGCATACGGCACGCGAACGTGGGCGTGATGTCGGGCGGAGGGAGCGCAGGTTACCAATTGTGGCACCCATAGTTACTGATGGTGATTTGTCGATTGTTGGTGGAGGTGTTGTCAGTTACCGGTAGGGGTGTTGTCGGTGGTGGACCGGGTGGCACGGAGTGCCGCGGGCTCGTTCTCGGACCCGCGGCGCATGTCCGGGCGGGCGGCGGGCGGGACCGGCGGCCGCCGTGAGCTGTGCATTGCCTGTGCTGGGGCCGTGGACGGTGCCCGTGTCCACGGACCCGACTAAGGTTTCGGCTATGCCAGTAACGAAGGCGGTCATTCCAGCCGCGGGTCTGGGGACCCGCTTCCTGCCGGCGACGAAGGCCGTCCCCAAGGAGATGCTGCCGGTCGTCGACAGGCCGGCTATCGAATACGTCGTCGAGGAGGCGTCCCGCGCCGGCCTGCGCGATGTCCTGCTTGTCACAAGCCGCACGAAAAAGGCGATCGAGGATCATTTCGATCGTGAGGCGGACATCGAGGCGGCCCTCGAACGGAAGGGTGACGATCTTCGTCTCCGTCGGGTCCGGGTGTCGGCGGAACTGGCCGAGGTCCACTCGGTCCGCCAGCAGTCGCCGCGTGGGCTCGGTCATGCCGTGCTCTGCGCGGCGGCGCACGTGGGAAACGAGCCGTTCGCTGTCCTCCTCGGTGACGATCTCATCGACGAGCGGGACCTGCTGCTCGAGGAGATGCTTGCCGTGCAGCGCCGCTTCGGGGGCAGCGTCATCGCCCTGATGGAGGTGCCCGAGGACCAGGTCTNCCTCTACGGCGTCGCCACGGTGGAGTCCGTCGGCACCAGTGCCGGCACCGGCAGTGCCGACGACCGGTACGGGATCGTGCGGATCCGTGACCTGGTCGAGAAGCCACCGGTCGCGCAGGCCCCGAGCAATCTGGCGATCATCGGGCGGTACATCCTCTCGCCGACGATCTTCGACGTCCTGCGGCGGACCGAGCCGGGACGGGGCGGGGAGATCCAGCTCACCGACGCCCTGCGGATCCTGGCGCTACGGGCGGTCGAACCGGCCGGTGCCGCGGGGGACGCCGGCACCGACACTGCCGCCGAGCCCGTGCACGGGGTGATCTTCACGGGTCGGCGGTACGACACCGGTGACCGGGTGGACTACCTGAAGGCCGTCATCCGGCTCGCGTGCGAGCGCGCCGACCTTGGCCCCGAGCTGTACCCGTGGATCGAGGAGTATGTCGCGTCCGGTGGTCCGAAGGCAGCATTGTCCTGATTTATCCATATTGCTTAAATTTATCCGCTTCATCGCCTGAGGGTGCCGGGATGTGCCGGCTTCTCTTCGGGTAGGCCTTGACGGCTCCGGTGACGACTCCGGTGACGACTCCGGCAAGGACCGGAACGCTCCCGGAACCGGCCAGCGCCCGGCGGTCGCGGCATGCCGTTCGGACTGGGAGGCCCGGAGNGGGAGGCCNGGAGCGGACGCCCCCCGCCCCGACCGCTGGAGCTACCTGAAGGTAACTGCGGGTAATACCTGAAGGTAACTGCGGGTAAGAGATGTCCGGGCTTCGACGGCCGTAGCCTGGGTGATGCCGGACCCGGCGTGCGACGAGTGGTGCATCGAAGGGCAGAGAATTGGACGGGCGCCCATGACTTCGGTGGATGAACACCTCGAGCGGATCCTGGCTACGGTGCGGCCGACCCGCGCTCGGCAGGCCAGGCTGGACGAGGCGCACGGATGCGTGCTCGCCGCGGACGTCCGGGCGACGGTCGCGCTTCCCGGGTTCGACAACTCGGCCATGGACGGGTACGCCGTCCGGGCCGCCGACGTGGCCGAGGCGTCGGCGGCCACTCCCGTCTCCCTACCGGTCATCGGCGACGTCCCCGCGGGTCCGGGTTCGCCGGCCGCGCTGCTCCCCGGCGCCGCGGTACGCATCATGACCGGGGCCCCGCTGCCCCCGGGAGCGGATACGGTCGTCCAGCTCGAGTGGACCGACGGTGGCCGCCGGACCGTTGCGGTCCAGCGGGCGCCGCGCCGTGGCCTGCACATCCGCCGGACGGGGGAGGACGTCGCCCCGGGCGCCCTGGTGCNCCCCGCCGGGACGATCATCGGCTCCGCGCAGATCAGCCTGCTCGCCGCGGTCAACGTGGCCTGCCCGCCGGTGCATCCCCGGCCGCGGGTGGCGGTGCTGTCCACCGGGACCGAGCTTGTCGAGGTCGGTACACCGCTGGGCGCCGGGCAGATCGTCGACTCGAACAGCCATGGCATCGCCGCCGCGGCACGGGAGGCCGGCGCGGTGGTACGCCGCCTGGCCGGGGTGCCCGACGAGCCGGACGCCTTCGCAGCAGCCCTGCACGGGGTGCTTCCCGACGTGGATGCTGTGGTGACGACCGGTGGCGTCAGCGTCGGGGCATATGACGTCGTCAAGGAGGTGCTCGCGCGGACCGGGACTGTCCGGTTCGATCGGGTCGCGATGCAGCCGGGCAAGCCGCAGGGTTTCGGCCTGGTCGACGGTGTGCCCGTCTTCACGTTGCCGGGGAACCCGGTCAGCGCCCTCATCTCGTTCGAGCTGTTCGTCCGCCCGGCCCTGCAACGTATGCGCGGTCTCGCCGGCACCGGGCTCCCGCGGATTGTCGTGACCGTCGGATCCGACCTGCGTTCCCCCCTCGGGAAGAGGTCCTTCCCGAGGGTGGGGCTGGAGCGGAGCGGGGACGGTAGGCGCCTGGAACCCGCCACCGTCGCCCATCTGGCCGGCGGGCAGGGGTCACATCAGCTCACCTCGCTGGCGGGAGCGCAGGCGCTGCTGATCATCCCCGAGGGGGTTACCGAGGTGCCGGCGGGCAGCCGGCTGCCGGCGTTGTTGCTCCCGGACGCATCGGGGGCCATTCTCTCCGGCATGGCCTGGGTGGTTGCGGACACTGCGGACGTCGATGCCCCGGATCCGGCTTCCCCGGCCGGCTTCGGCCCGCGGGCCGAAGCCGGCCGGGGGAACGCGGCCGTGCCCCGGGCCGCCGGATCGGCGGCCCGGTGACCGCCGCCCGGCTCACCCACGTCGACGATCGCGGCGCGGCCCGCATGGTCGACGTGTCGGCGAAGGACGTCACCGTCCGTACCGCGACCGCCACCGGGATGCTGCGGGTCGTTCCCGAGGTTGTGGCGCTGCTGCGCGGGCAGGGGCTACCGAAGGGCGACGCCCTCGCAGTCGCCCGGGTCGCAGGGATCATGGGGGCCAAGCGCACGCCCGATCTCGTTCCGCTCTGCCATCCCATCGCGATCTCCGGCGTCACGGTCGAGCTGGACGTACGGGACGACGGTGTGGTGATCATGGCCACCGTCCGGACGGCGGACCGGACCGGCGTCGAGATGGAGGCGCTGACCGCCGTCGCCGTCGCCGGGCTTACGCTGCACGACATGGTCAAGGCGGTGGATCCCGCCGCGGAGCTGACCGGGGTGCGAGTGATCGCGAAGACCGGGGGGCGCTCCGGAGACTGGCATGCCGACCCCCCGCCGGACGCGGGGTCCGCGGAATGAGTGGCAGGCGCCACCTTCCCGCGGGTGCCCGGGCCCGGGTCATCACCGTCTCCGACCGGGCGTACCGAGGGATCTATGCCGACCGGTCGGGCCCGTTGCTCGTCGCCGGGCTCGTCGAGCTCGGTTTCGAGGTGGGCGCGGCGACGATCGTCCCGGACGGGCGGGATGAGATCGTCGCGGCGCTGCGGTCCGCCGTCGCCGACGGAGTGGACCTGGTGGTGAGCACCGGTGGCACCGGCCTCGGTCCCCGCGACGTCACCCCCGAGGCGACGCGCGAGGTGATTGAGCGGGCCGTGCCCGGACTCGCTGAGGCGCTGCGCGCGGCGGGTCGGGAGACCGTGCCGGCGGCGATGCTCTCCCGTGGGCTCGTCGGAACCGTCGCCGCCACCCTGGTGGTGAATCTGCCCGGCTCGACCGGTGGGGTACGCGACGGGCTGGGCGTGCTGGCCGGGGTGGTGGGTCATGCCGTCGCCCAGCTGCGCGGAGCCGACGACCACGGGCACCCGGCCGCGGGGTCCGCGGGCCCTGCCGCTGCCGTCGATGCCGCTGCCGTCGATGCCGCTGCCGTCGATGCCGCTGCCGTCGATGCCGTTGACGCCGGATAGGGCGCGACGGTGGGAGCTCCGGGTTGGCCGGCAGTCCTGACTGACGGACGGGTCCAGGTGCGGCCGCTTCGTCTGCGTGACGCCTCCACGTGGGTCGAGGTGCGGCTGCGCAACGCCGACTGGCTGGCGCCGTGGGAGGCGACCCCACCCGGAGTGATGATGGTCCGCGAGACCTGGGCGCAGCGCCAGACCCTCTCGNTCTACCGTCAGATGTGGCACCGCCTGCGCCAGCAGGCCCGGCTCGGCGCCACGTTGCCGTTCGCGATCACCTTCGAGGGGCGGCTCGTCGGTCAGGTGACCGTGTCCACAATCGTGCGCGGGGCGTTCAACAGCGCTCAGGTCGGCTATTGGATCGACAGCGAGTACGCCGGTCGAGGCATCACGCCGACCGCGCTCGCGCTCGTCGTCGACCACTGTTTCGGGCCGGTCGGGCTGCACCGGGTGGAAGCGAATGTGCGCCCGGAGAACGCCGCGAGCCGGCGGGTGCTCGCGAAGCTCGGTTTCCGCGAGGAGGGGCTGCACCGGCACTTCCTTGCCATCGACGGCCGCTACCACGACCACATCGGATTCGCGCTGACGACCGAGGACGTCCCCGAGGGCCTGGTGCACCGCTGGCGGGAGACCCGGTACAGCCGGCCCTGAGCGGCCGCCGCGCCGCCCGACGGTGCCGTGCCCGGACGGTGCCGTGCCCGGACGGTGCCGTGCCCGACGGTGCCGCCGCGCCTGAGAACGATGCCTGGATCCATGGCTTGCGTGACACGTTCCACTCCGCCACCGGGACGGTGTCGGTTACCGGATGTAGTCCCTTCTAGTCACCGCCCGTCGTTCCGGATCTCAATCCGGTGACAAAGTGAAGGTCCTGACCGGATGCCGATGCTCTCTACGAGGGCTTCCATAGGCCATGCGCGGTTCTGGTGGGGTGCCACGGTGCGTTTTGACGACCACACATCCACCATCGCCCATCCGGTTGCGGATGCGACACGCGGGCTCCGGGTCGGTGACCACGTGGATTTCGCTCACTAGCGTCGACTACGAAATCGCAATCGTTGGTGTCGAGAAGAGGCTCCTCATGGTCAGAGCGCCCGCACCCGCCGCGCTCGCCGCGGATGGTGCGCATCCAGTGGGTGGTGGGTGGGACGCGTTTCCCGCGGCGTTCCCTCCCCACGATAACGGCGAACACCACGGAGACCACAGATCCCGCGAGATTGACAACGTAACCACAGGAGCGGGTGGGAGTATGGGGGCGGGCGGGATCATGGTGGTCGATGATGGGAGCGACCAGGGTCGTGCAGGTGTGATCCGATGAGCGCGTTGATCTGGGTGGCGATCGTCGCGGTCTGGGGGTTCGTGCTGATCCCGATGTGGCTGCGCCGTCACGACACGACGGCGCAGCAGCGGTCCACCGAGCGTTTCACGGTTGCGATGCGGGTGCTCTCCCGACGGCCGCCCGGCCGGGGCGGTGCCGTCGTCGATCGTTTCGGCGGCGATCATGGCGGCGTCTTCACCGTGGGAGGAACGGGAATGTCGCACGCGGAATTCTTCGATGGACCGGTCGACCTCGCGGAGCTCGGGGATTCGGTGTCCGCCGAGCCGTCCCGGGAGGCCGGAGCCCCCGGCGGGCAGCCGGTCGTCCCCGGGATGCCCATCGCGGCCGGCACGCCGATCGTCGAGGACGCTTCGACCGGTGGCGCGTTGCTATCCGGTGGCGGGTCTGCTGGCGAGGATCCGGAGGGCGGGGGCTCGGAGGACGGGTGCCCCGGCCGCCCACGGTGGTCGGGTGCGCACCCCGACGATCCGCGGGTGGATGTTCCTGCGCGCGGTCCCGAGCGTCGGGCGGACGCCGAGCGTGCCGCCCTGATGCGGGTGCGTCGGCAGCGCCTGCTCGTCCTGCTCGTCCTGCTTGCGGTGAGCATCGTGCTGGCCGCCGTCCTCGGCGGGCTGTGGATCGCCGGGCAGTTCCTCGTTGATGCCGTACTCGGCGCGTACCTCGTTCATCTTCGCCGGTCGGCGCAGACTGAGCGGCGGCTGGCCACCGCGCGTGCGGCGATGGACCGGCGGATCGAGGCCGAGCGGGCCGCCCGGCGCCGACGGCCCCCGATCGGGTCCTCCTTCGCCTACCGGCAGCGTCAGCCGGGACCGGACTCCCTGGAGGAGCGGGTTGGCCAGCAGCCGGTGGAGGAGCTCACCGACGAGGAGCTCGCGATCGCCTGCGCCGAGACGATCGACCTCGGCGCTCTGGCGGCTGGTCAGCCAGGCCTGGACGAGGGCGCGGAGGAGGACGATCTCGCCCGGTTCGCCGAGTACCCCGAGACGGGCTACGGCGAGACCGGTGTGGACGGTGTGGACGGTGTGGACGGTGTTGTCGGTGTGGACGGTGTTGTCGGTGTGGACGGTGTCGTCGGTGTGGACGTGGCCTCGGCCCGGCCGGCCATCCGGTCCGCGCCCCGCGTGGGCACGCGCTCGACCACCTCACGTCCCGGCCGGGTACAGGTGAACCCCCCGGGGACGCACGGTGGGCTGGTGGCTCCCACCGGGATCATGCCCTCGGGTACGGCGACGCCGGCCGGGCCGACGGCCGATGCGTCACCGGCGGGCGGGAACGTCGTGGGGGACACGTCCGGCGAACTCGACCCGCTGCTGCGACGGCACGCGGNGGGGNGCTGATCCGCGGGGCCGACGCTTGCGACTGCCCGGACCGGGGCACCGTCGGCTCCGGCGAGCGGAATCGGGAACAGGACGATGTGGATGGGCCGTCCGTTCGCCCGGGCGGTGAGAAGTCGATCGAGACTGGTCAGGTTCTCTACGATGACGGCACCGGCCCCACCCAGAATCCGGTGGGCCGCGAGACTGACATCCTGGCCCGGTCCGGGTGTTCGATCAACGCTGAGCGCATCGATACCGACCGTCCGGACACCCGCGTTGACGAGGGCCCGCGCGGTGTCCGGCGCGAGATAGGGATGTCGTAGGTACCCGTCGTGGCCCCNGTGGACGGACCATCCTGTGACGATGAGGACGACGACATCGTGAGGAAACGGGCGGGTAAAGGGGCCTGATAGCACCTCCGGGCCGATCGCCGCCTGTGGACCGTAGCCCCGCGCGTCCAGCAGAACCGCGGGTCNGGTGAAACGTTGAAGCGGAACCTCGTCAAGCCTGGGCAGCGAGTCGTCGATGTGGAAGGGGGCGTCGACATGCGTGCCCGTCTGTGATCCCAGGTGCAGGCGCTGCACGTTGACGCCGGACTCGGCCGTGGTCAGTGCCGGTGACACGTCGACCTCGGGATCCCCCGGGTAGACGGGCATGCCGGTCACGATGGGTACCGACAGATCGATCAGCTCGGTGCTCACGAGACGATGATCTCCATCCGGTGTCCGCCCCCGGAGCCCGGGGCGGCCGAAGGCGGGCCGAGGGGGCCAGGCATGCCCAGGATCCCAGGAGGCAACACTCCCCGAGGACGTCACTCCCCGACCCCATCCGATGCCGCCATTACGGGGTCATGGGAGAGTCTGGGAGAAATAATCAGTGCGTCTGTGTATGGGCGCTGTCAGAGCTAGGGGGAGTCGTGGCCAAAGGTGACAACGCCGGGTGGACCCACGGCTCGGTGGTGCCGGACTGGGCGCCGCCGAACGTCGACCTGAAGAGCGACGTTCCGCACTCGGCGCGGGTCTACGACTACATACTCGGCGGCAAGGAAAACTTCCCGGCGGACCGGGCTGCGGCCGCGGAGTTCACCAGGAGTATGCCCAACCTACCCACGTCCATGCGGGCCAACCGGAACTTCATGGTCAGGATGGCCCGCGTCCTGGCGGCGGAGCACGGCATCCGGCAGTTCCTGGATATCGGTACCGGGCTGCCGACCGCGCCGAACCTACATGAGGTCGCGCCGGAATCGCGGATTCTCTATGTCGACAACGATCCGTCCATCCTATGGACGCACATGCGAGTAAGGCCCCGCGACTGTCGGACCCTCAGCGCCGCGCGCTGACCTTCGCCCACGCGAGTGTTCTGTACTACCGGGCCGACAGCTTCGGTCACGGCTACTACGGAGAGCGGGATAGCGGCCCTGTCCGTGTCGCTGGGAACACGTTCGAGGCGATCGAGCATCGCGGCTGGGTGGTCCGGGAGCCGGCGGGAGACCTGAGCCTGCACGGCGGCACCGTGACCATCTTGGCATACGTCCTGACCGACGCGGGCCGGACGGTGCTCGGTGCCGAGCCTGGCGAGGCCCCCGACCGGGCGACGGCCCCAGATGACGATGGGCCGGTCACGGTTGATGTTGCCGACGTCCGGGTCGGGATGGCTACGCCGCTGGGCTGGGTGGACTACATCTCCCGTCTGGATGAGGGCGGGGCCATCGTCTACTACAGGCCGTTTGATCGGTCTGCGCTCACGTGCCGGGCGTGGCCGCCCGGACAGCGGCTGACGCTCGTTCCCTGCCCCCACCTGCCCACCATCTTCGATCAGTCCCGCTGCGCGAAGTGCGGTCAGGAACTGGGGAGCGTGGCCGCGTGATACCCAATGTCACGCTCTGGTCGGACACTCAGGACGCCGCGTACGGTTCTGGAGTGGTTCGCATGTTGCGCACGATCGGGTATCGGCGGATCTCCGATGACCGCGAAGGGCTGGAAGCCGGGGTCACCCGCCAGGATGAGGACATCCGCGATCATGCCGCCCGGCGGGACGACATCGACCTGATCGACGTGCTGACCGACAACGATCTGTCGGCCACGAAGGACTACCGGCCGGAGTTCGAGCGCATCCTGGTCATGGCTGCCGCCGGTGAGATCGACGCGGTGATCTCGTGGACGTCGAACCGGTTCTTTCGATCGGCGAAGGACCGGGTTCGTGTCCTTGACCTGTTCGAGGCCAAGGGAATCCGGATCATCCCGGTGCGAGGTTCGGAGGCTGACCCGACCACGGCGGACGGCTATCTCATGGTCGATCTCATGGGAGCGATCGACCGGGCGGAGGCCAAGCGCACGGCGGAACGGGTATCCCGCGCGGCCAAGCAGCGGGCAGAGCAGGGCCGCCACCACGGCGGGCGTAGGGCGTTCGGCTACGGGCCGGNGGNGGCTACCGACCATCTGGGCAGGCCCGTGCGGGACTTCCACGCCGTCATTCCGGAAGAGACGGCAACGATTCGCCGGATCGCCGCTGACATCCTCGCGGGCGTGCCGTTGGGGAGCATCGCGCGCGCCCTCAACGCGGCCGGGGTCCCGACCGTGACGAAAGCCCACCGGGCGGCCTGCGTGAACAACGTCAAGGGCCGTCGGGCGTGGGTGGACTGCCCGTGCCCGTACCGGGCGTGGGATGCCACCACTCTCAAGGAGTTGATGGTCAATCCGCGTCTGATCGGGATGCGTGGCTATCAGACGAGGAGGTCCCGGCGCAGCACGGGCGCCATCGCGGTCATGGGTGAGGCGCAGTGGCCGGCGATCCTGGATGTCGAGACGTGGGAGCAGGTCCGGGCGATCCTGACCGACGCGGCGCGGCGGACCAACACCGACGCGGAGAAGGTCCGGCGGGTGCTGGCCGGGTTCGTCTACTGCGCGTCCTGNGGGCACAAGCTGACCGGGAACGGCGCGACCGGCACGCGGCTGTACTGCCAGCGCCGCGACGGCCGCTGTGCGGCCAAGGTCCGGATCGGGGAGAGCTTCCTGGTCGGCCTGGTGGGCCTGGCCGTGCGGGAGCGCCTTGACGCGCTGGTTCTCCAGCCTGCCGCGACGGCGGACCCGGTGGCCGCTGAGCTGGCGACGTTGGAGGCCCGCAAGAGCGCGCTGGCGGACCGGTGGGCNTCCGGGAAGATGGANGANGACGCCTACGACGANGCNCACAAGGCCATCGNCCGNCAGATCCGNGNGGCNNAGNCCCGGATGNACACCAGCGCGCGACGGCGCGCCACGCTGCCCGTGGACGGCGCCGCGGGCTGGGACGCGCTGGGCGAGGACATCGCGGCGAAGCGGGTGATCCTCACGCAACTGATCGACGGTGTGATCGTCGGGGGCAACGGCACCGTGGAGGGTGATGATGTTCAGCGGGTGCGGATCGTGTGGCGTGACCTGAACGATCCCCGGTAGCCCACACCACCGGCGAAGCCCCCGCAGACGACGCCGGGGGTTCGGCGTATCTGCCCGCTATGGCCACCAAGAGCCATGTTGGCGTGTGGAACCGCCTTCCCCGGCGTCTCTTTTGCGCGGGCCGAGCGTGGCAGGGGAAGAGTCATCCACGAGAGTGCCACCGTCACGGGGGCGCCGTTGCCCGCGCCGTGACGGTGGCACGCGGTGAACGGCCAGCGGCCTGGGCGGCGCGCCGGCACCGTGCCGGTAGCGCGGCCCCTCTGGACAGGATGCGACGTCACAGCGGACACGTGCAATCAGCGCCTCCGGTGTGTCCAGTGGTATCAGGGGGCTGACCTGCGACGCTGTGACCAACGCGGCCAGTGCCAGCGATCATTGGTCCACATGGGCCAGTCCATCGTGACTACACGCGCGGGGGCATCCGACCTGCACAGCGATCTTCGTCGGCCGCCATGCCCTACGGGTCAGGAACCCGGACCCAAGCACCAGCGGGACCGGCGCGGCCGGAGCTGAAGCGCGCCGCCAGGCGGACCGGCGCGGGGTCGGAGGCTGAGCGGCATGACCGGTCAGGATCGGCGGGAACCGAGGAACCGACACCACCGGCAGGACCGGCGCCACCTGCGCGTCCGGTACGGCCGGAGCTGGACGCGCGGCCAGACTGGCCGGTGGGACCAGCGGAGTCAGCGGCACCGGCACGGCCGGCGGGACAGACGAACCGAGATCGGCTCCGGCGGGACCGGCGGAGCCAGTGCGGGACCGGTGGTAGCGGTGGACGGGCCGGACCGTCGTTACGGCGGGCGGGGGTGGTGGCGTTCTGCGGATATGGGTGGAGCCTCCGAGCGGTGTGCTCGGAGGCTCCGGGGGTTGGGGTGGTGTCAGTCGGTGGTGGTGCGTCGGTGCCGGTCGTGGTGGGTGAGAGCGTCGCGGATGCTGTCGCAGCGGGCGGTGAGTTCGCGTGCTTCCGCGAGTGCGGCGTCACGGACTTTGATCACGGAGCGGCGTGATCCGTACTTTCCGCCGTAGATCTGCTGGGCGACGATGGCGAACACGCCGGTACGTCCCAGATCCTCGGCGGCGCCGGCAACGGCGATGACCCGCCGCAGGATCGGGAAGTCCCGTCCGTCTCCCCATGCTGCCGCGAACACCACGTGGCTGACTCCGGACAGGTAGGTCACGGCGGCCAGATGCTCCGCTTGCGTCTCCAGCTCTTCGGGGCTGGTGTCACGGCGCGTGGGACGGTAGCCGTTGCGCTGCGCGGCGTCCGTGACCGCCCAGCTGCGGATCGTGGCACGGTCGACAAGGAACATGTCCGCGTCGTGGGGCTGGTACTGCCACCGGTCGGCTTCGCGGGTGGTGACGTCGATGGAGGCAACGACACAGCCCCGGATGATCATCCCGAGCCTGCGTGCGTAGATCAGGACCGCGTCGTGGGCGATGTCGTCGGACACGTCATCGGTGCCGTAAGCGGCGTGGCCGTCGCGGGTGATGGTGGCGCTGCGGTCGGCCCGCTTGCGGGACCGTGAGCCGTCGACCTTCCAGCAGTACCGGTGCGCGTGGGTGACGATCGCCGCCCAGTCGGCTTCGGTGACGCGCGCCATGTCCTCGCGGGTGGCGGCTTCAGCGGGAACGGTCGACGGAATCTCGCGGGAAAAGAACGCATGCGACATGAAAGTCTCCACACGGAAAGAGGGGGGATTTGGCGTCGCGCGCCGCGCGCAACTGCCGATATCTAATAATCCCTCTCCCGGGCGGTGAAATCAATACCTCCGGCCGCTTTTTCTGGGGATTTCTTGGATCGCGTTTTCGCAGGTCAGAGACCTTTCTGTGGATTGTTGCCGGAAAAATCGAAACGAGACGACGACCCCAAGAGATAGAAAGACGGGGCAGCGAAAGGCGAAAGCAGAGGAATGCAACCCGGGGAAATGCAATGAAATACGACCAGGAAATGGAATAGTGGGGAGAAGAGTCTGTTCGCAGGTCCCCGCAGACCGCGGCACAGCACGCACGCCAGCAGCGGCCATCCGACTATCATCCAGGCTCCTGGGGAGCCAAGTCGGGCGGTGCTTGGGTCGTGCAGTATAGGCGCTGACCTGCGCCGCTGTGCTTCTGGGGGGTAGCGGCTCAAATAGGTGACCANTGTGGCTACCGGTGTCGCCAGCGGATGGGAAGGGGGTTTGCCGTTGGGGGGATTGGTGGAGGATGATCTCCGGCGCCGGCATGGGCACGGCGCGAGACGTAACGGTAGATCTCTTTGAGCACGACGTCTGACCAGCACGAACGCCTCGCTGGCTAGATCGCTGGCAACTCGCTGTCCGTACGCCGCCGCGCGGCTGGGCTGCCTGGAGGCGCTCGCGGACTGCTTACCCGCCCGAAGCGCGCCGATATGACTGCTCGTTCTTATTTAGCCGATTCCTACAACCGCGTGCCTGAAGGCCGCTGGGCATCACAGCCGGCCGGCCGGTCCAGCGGTGGGGAGGTCGATGCGTCGCCGGTCATTCTTTCACGCCCGCCAGGCGTTTCCGCTCTTTTCCCGCTCGACCGGCGTGGCTCCGAACTCCTCTTCCAGGTCTGACTGAACGCGAGGAGAAAGCCAGCGTCGCGATCGCCTTCGACGAAAGCTTCGGAGGCTGGACCAAGACGTTCACCGACCCCCGCCTCTGCGCCGCCATCGTCGACCGCCTCACCTTCTGCGGCACCATCCTCGAAACCGGCACCGACTCCTACCGCCTCGCGCAGACCCGCGCCCGCACCGCCGACACTCACTGAACGACCCGGCCCCTGAGTGCCAGGAGCAGCGTCAGCCGCAACAGACGCAGCCCGGTGCGCATCCGCACCTGGCCGGCTGCCCACCGGCCCCGGGGACGGATGACGGCGGCGGGGTGGGACAGCAGACGTCGCCGCGCCACGCGTCACGGCCTTCCTTCACCGCGATCACCGCGATCACCAAAGCTGCGAGAGGGTCCGCCCAGGACCAGCCGAGGGTGGCGTTGAGGAGGAGACCCGCGAGCAGGACCGCGGACAGATAGGTACACAGCAGGGTCTGCTTCGAGTCCGCCACCGCGGAGGCGGAACCGAGTTCCCGGCCAGTCCGGCGCTGCGCGGCGGACAGGAACGGCATCACCGCCAGCGACACCGCGGCCAGGACGATCCCCGGCACCGAACCGTCCGCGTCCTGCCTGCCGGTCAGGGACCGCACCACGTTGACCGTGACATAGACCGCGAGCGCCACGAACGACACCGCGATGATCCGCAGCGCGCGGCGTTCCCGCGCCTCCCGCACAGCGTGATCGGAGGCGGAGAACTGCCAGACCACCGCCGCCGCGGAGGAAACCTCGATGACCGAGTCCAAACCGAAACCGATCAGCGCGGTGGACGACGCCGCCGCGCCGAGCGTCAACGCGACGACGGCCTCGACGACGTTATAGGCGATCGTGACCCCGACCAGAAGCCGGATCCGCCGGGCGAGCAGGTCACGCCGGCCCGGCGACGGACCCCACGGCAGCGAGACGGCCATCTCAGCAGCAGCCCTTCTCCGCCGCGTCCGGGCAGCCAGTGTCCTGCCTCAGGGCGATGACCGCCGCCCGCAACTCGTCGATCGCACGACCGAGACGGGCATCCGCGAGCTCATAGCGGGTCCGCCGACCGACCGGAACCGCGACCACCAGACCGCAGCCGCGCAAACAGGCCAGATGGTTCGACAGCCGGCTCCGGGAGATCCCCATCGCCTCCGCCAGATCAGCCGGATGCGCCGGGCTGTCTCGCAGAGCCAGCAGCAGCCGGGCCCTGATCGGATCAGCCAACGCCCGGCCGACCCGCGCCAGTACCTCAATGTCCGAAGCGATCGTCGCCACGACCCGAGAGTACAGCTCAACCTGAACTCAGAACATCATGAACTGAGAGCGGCCCACGCAGCTTCGCGAACGTCCAGCGAGTCACCGGACCACTCGTGCCCGAACTCGCCGACACCCTCCGACGCCCGCATCGGTCGCGGTCGGCACTCACCGACAAAAGGTGCCCAGAGTCGATGACATAGCCACTCGGGAGTGAGGCCGTGTCCACGCGCATGCCTTGCTGCCCGCAGCTACTGCCGCTGACCCGGTCACGGGAACGGCGGCGTGGACGCATGTCCTGGGACGTGGTCCCCAGCGGGCGGGCGGACCTGCGTTCGTCCCGGTCGGTTCTGCTGCTCATGGTCGCTGTCACATCCCGCGCCGGGTCCGGACCGGTCGTCGGCNGCCGCCGGTCCGGGTCCCGACCCGGACCGGACCGAACCCGCCGCAAGGCCCGGACTCGGACCTTGCCCGGGGCGAGCGGCGGTGCTGGTACGGCGGGCCATGGTGGGGGTCAGGGGTGGCGGGTAGGTGTGAGGCGAGGTCGGGGATGCCCGCGGTGAGCAGGCGGTGCAGCGCGGCGCCCGGGGTGCGCTGGAGAGGCCGGACGGGGCTGGTGAAGTACTCGGGATCGTCGAAGACGGGTTCACCGCCTGGGCGGCGGGTGAACGGGACGCGGCCGTAGTCGATGCCGTCGGTGTCGTCGCAGCTCATCCAGGTGATCGCTTCCTGCTCGTCCGGTTGCACGGGTGCGGTGAACAGGGGCCTGGCCTCGATGAGGTCGCCGTCCTCGTACCAGACCTGGGGGACGGCGAAGACCCACCGGTGGGTGGCGTTGCTCTGGGCGTGCGCGGCGGCGCGGATCTCGAACGCGAGCGCCGTCGCCCAACTGATCAGATAGGGCCGGTCGGTGAGGACCAGATTCTGGGTGCCGTGCAAGCCCAGGATCGCGGGGTAGTCGCCGCCGCGGACGGCGTGTTGCACACGGCTGGTGATGTCCTCGACCAGCGTCCAGGTGTCGGTGTTCACGGCCCAGGTCCTCTCGTCCGTCGGATGTGGCGAGGTCTGCGTCGGCCTCACACTCGAAATACGGGTGGGGTACGGCCCGACCGTCCGCGCGACGCGAACCTGCCTGGCNCCCCGGCCGCAGGCCGGGGGCGGGTCGGACCCGCCCCTTCATCCCCCATGCGGGGCGGGTGAGACCCCGACCGTCCAGGCCGCAGACCGCGAGGTCGGGCTGCGGCCCGGACCCGATGGCCCCGGAAACGGCAACGGTCCCGCCGCGCGCCCGGTCACGGGGGGACGCGCGACGGGACCGTCGTGACAGCAGGAATCAGGCGGCGGTGTGCTGCCCGTGCAGGCCGGTCGGGGGCATGGGCTGGGGTGGGCGCAGCCGTCCCGGCTTGTCCGGGACATCGGCGTCCTCAGTCTTGGGGGCGGGGGCGGAACGGTCGGGCCAGAGCTGGTCGAGCTGGTGCAGCGCGAAACGGCCGGGACCGGCCGGGGCCGGGGTCAGGGGAAGCCAGCGGACGAGGGTGGGGTCCAGGTGGTCGTCCGGTGCGGTGAGGTCGGCCGCGGTCGTCGCGACAGGCACCAGCGCGGGCCGGTCAAGGTCACCCAGGGCGCGGGTCAGAGCCTGGCGGGCCGCGGTCTCACGGCGGCTGGTGGGAAACCAGAACAGGACCGGGGTCGTGATCCGTGTTGCGGTCGCGAGCTGCTGGTAGTCGAGGAGCTTCGCCGCGAGGCGGCGCATCGCTTCGGTGCCGTAGTCGAGTTCGAGGAACCATTCGACCTCGGCGCCGCGTTCGGTCCAGCGGCCGTAGGCGTCGGGACGGACGATGTCGCCGAAGTGCTCGGCGCAGCGTTCCTGCGACCACCAGGCGGTCAGTGTGCCGGCGGTGTCGGGTTGGCGGGCGTGGTACACGAGGCTGGTGAACACCTCGTTGACCGCGACCCGGTGGGCCAGGTGCAGGGAATGGGCGATGCCTTTCGCCCGGTCGTGCTGGTAGCCGGTCTTCTTCGGGTCCACGCCATCCTCGTAGGCGAGCACGGCCGCGCCGGCGACGTCGAGGACGTAGTGCATGGGCGCCAGGCCACTCACGGCCAGTGGCTGGAAACGGTCCAGGACGCGCCAGCGGTACAGCTCCAGCAGCCGAATGTTCGCCGCGCGGCGCGACGTCCAGCCGAGCTGGGCGATCTGGTGGGTGGTCAGGACCCGATGCTCATGGATCATGCGGGTGATCCACCGGTCCCGGGCAGTGAGGTGGCGGGCCAACCCGAGCAGGTGGTCGTATCCGGTGGCGGTGCGGGTGGCAGGTCGGGCGTAGGTACGGCGGCCGAGATGGCGTTGCTGCGGAGGATTCGTGATCACGCGGAGGCGTCTCCCAAGAGCAGGACGGGCTTGCAGACGGGCGGAGCGGACGACGGGAGCACGGCGGTACAGGCGGGGCTACCAGGAGGCGCAGGCGCCACTACGGGCCCGTCGGTGCCGGAGGTGCGCGCGCAGGCCCGTCCCCACCACGCCAGACCGCCCGACCGGGCGCGAGGGATGCCGCGACCGACGCGACGACTACCGGCCTCCGACCGCAACAGGCACGTCCGCGCCAGGCGGCTACGCCGGCCGGGACATCGGGACCCGCGGCGCCCCGCTCAGGCCGCCGCGCGAGGGCACACGTCCTCGTCGGCGGGCGAGGCCGGCAACCGCCCGGCTGACCAGGCGCTGACCGAGACCGCAATCCCGGTAGACCCGTACGACAGGAAACGCCCGATTGGACGGGCCACCCGCGGCGGCGGTGAGCCGGCGTCCCGTGAACGCTCAGCAGCAGGCGTGGCGGACACGGGACGGCACCGCGGGTACAACTGCACCAACAAGACCTCATACCGGCAGCAATCGACACGATCCCAGAAAGCTACCCCGATCGTGACCGAGACCAAACCACCAACAGGCCACCCTCCGATACCCCGCACACGACCTCGGGAGAACCCCACCCACGACGCCAATCCAGAACACCTCGGGTGGGCGTCAGACACGCTTGACCTGTACCAACGCCCAAAATCCGCGCCGCCCACCCGCATTCCCCCTGGCAGACGAGCGGGGGGTCCGACGACACACAGAACCGCAAGTCGACATTCACGGCATTCAAGACAAATAGCCCGAAGAGTTTGTGCCTGAGATCACGCTGCTTTGTGGGCGTAGTGAACGGCGGGTTCCGGGNGGGGAGCCGGCTGATCACGATCGCGGCCGAGGTCAAGCCCCGCTGGCCTACCAAGGGCTGACCTGCGACGCTGTGCCACTGGGCGGCATGCCAGCGATCAATGACCCCAACCGACTGGTCCATTGTGACTACACGCGCTGGCACGCAAATTGCACAGCGATCTTGCGCGACGACCAAGGGGTGTCTGATCGGCGCGCCGGGACGGCGAGAGTTGTCGGCTCAGTCGATCAGCCTCGGGCGAGGTTGCTCGGCGAGTCGAGGTAGGAGTCGAGCAAGGCGTCGCACTCGTCCTTGAGCACGTCGGGGATGACTTCAACGAAGTGGTTGAGACGACGGTCGCGCACGACGTCCCAGAGGGAGCAGACCGCGCCGTTGTATTTGTCCCAGGTGCCGATGATGAGGCGTGGTATGCGGGCGAGGACGATCGCGCCGGCAGACATGGTGCCTGGTTCGAGGGTGGTTACGAGGGTGCAGTCGGTGAGGCGCCAGGTTCCGAGCGCCTGGGCTGCCTGGCGGAGCGCGAGGATCTCGGCGTAGGCGGTGGGATCCGCGGTGCGTTCGCGGTCGTGATGTGCTGCCGCGATCTCGGTCCCGTCCGGTCCGTAGATGACTGCCCCGACCGGCGGGTCGTCGGCTCCGGGGNCAGGGAGGGNCGTGGCCAGCTTGAGAGCACGACGCATCCACGGTTCGTACTGGGCGGTGGGGATCGGCACGGCACCCATTGTGCCTGTCGGCGCAGTTCCGGCCTCGGAGGGGTGCGGGTGACGTGCGGGAAATGCCTGGAAGCTGTGGGAAGTCTCGATTAGTATGACGACCATCATCATCACTGATAGTGATGGTCTGTGTCTTCTAGGTGCTGGCTTGGTGAGGAGGACGGTGGAAGCTCCCTCGGCGATCTTCTCGGCGGGAAGTCCGGCTACGTCACCCAATGAGAGCAGAGCCCGCCGCGTGCTGGCAGACGCGCTGGAGCTGGGGTTTGACTTCAAGCTCCAGCCAGAGATCTACCGCGCCCGGCTGCCTCCCACCCAGATCCGCGACCTGCTGTTGTCGGAGCTTCCGGACTACACCAGCAGCATTGAGGAGGTCCTGGCTGAGTTCACGGACACCGTGCTGCCTCTGTGCAAGAACGAGGCGAGTCCACGCTTCCTGGGCTTCGGGGATACAGGCGACGACGTTGCCGCGCTCGCGGGCGGCGTGCTCGCGCTGTTCACCCAGCAGAACCTGATCAACCAGAGCTTCGACTCGCCGAGCGCCACCTTCATCGAGATCACCGTCTTGCGGTGGCTGCGCGAGTTGCTCGGCTTCACCAACCCTCCCGTGCAGGATGTGATGACGGTGTGGGATGTCGGTGGTGTCATCGCCCATGGCGGGACGATGAGCAACACGGTCGCGATGATGCTGGCCCGAGAGCACGCGGCGCCTGGCACGATGGAATGTGGTGTGACCGACCCCGGCAGATTCGCGATCGTCGTTCCCCGTGGTATCGGTCATTACAGTGTGAAGAGCGCGCTGGCGTGGATTGGCGCTGGTAGCCAGTTGATCGAGGTCGACACTGCGGGTTTCCGCTACGACCTGGCGAAATTGGAACGGGCTCTTGCGGAGAACCAGGGCCGAGTGATGGCTGTGGTGGCCTACGCCGGCGACAGTCGCACTCAGACGATCGAGAACCTCCAAGGCGTGCACGATGTCACCCGCGCGGCCGACGAACGGATCTGGCTGCACGCAGATGCCTGCTGGGGGCTGCTCTGCGCATTCAGCGATCACCTCCGTCACAAGATTGCTGGAATTTCCGGGTTTGACAGCGTGACGGTGGACCCGCACAAGGTCATGGCCGTGCCCCATGCGCTGTCCGCGTTGCTGGTGCGCACGCCAGCAAGCCTGCGAACGATCGCCAGCTACTCGGATCTGATCATGCAGGAGGATTTCGCGTTCGGGCAGGTGACGCCGTTTGTCGGTACCAAGGGTTGGCTGTCGTTGAAGTTGTGGATGCTGATGCGCACGCACGGCAGAACAGGGCTCGCGGCGATGGCTGAGAAGCGGGTTGCGAACGCGCAGCGGTTCGCCGCGCTGGTCGATGCCTGTCCGCGGACGATTCGACTGCATGAGCCGGACCTGCTCGCGGTCGCGTTCCTCTACCTACCGGTCAGCTATGCCAACGCTACCGATCATGTCTCCGCCATCGAGCTGGTCAACCATGCCAACCGATGGATCCACGAGCGGATGCTGGCCGAAGGTATCTGGCATCTGCATCAGTTCAGCATCCGCGACGACGCGGGGATCCTACGCAAGGGCGCCACCGTCTATCCGCTGCGATTCATGGCAGCCAACCCCCATATCGAGGCCGAGCATATGACCGGTGTCCTTGACCACGCCGTCGCGCTGGGACAGGCGTGGGAAGCCAGCGAGCACGCTGAGGACCGGGCATGAACGGCGCAGCAGGCGACAGCCGGAGCATTGACGTACCGGCCACGCCGGGATTCAAAGCCGTCTACCGCACCGAAGGAATCTACGAGGCGGTACTACCCGCGCATTACTACAGCGGTCGAGACGACGGGGACATGATCGCGCAGATCATCGAGGCGCGTTTCGGTGCGCCGCGCCAAGCGCTCGACGTGCTGGAACTCGGGTGCGGCACCGGACGGTTGACCGCCCGGCTCGCCCCGTACGCACGCAGGCTCGTGGCGATCGACTCCAGCGCCGCCATGCTCGACACCTTCCGTAGTCGTTTCCCGGAAGCGGAGGCTCACGAGGCCGACATCCCGCTCGCCGTGTCACGGCTGCTCGACGACGGCCGAGCCGGCGGGTTTGACCTGGTCGGGGCGTTCTGGTCGCTGAGCTACCCGCTGGGTGAGTTCTTCGAGGAGATGACAGGGGACGGGATCCAGCCGGTGGCTGATCAAGGAGCGGCGCGCCGGGAGGCGGGCAGCCTGGTGCGCGACATGCTGTCACTTGTCGCTGATGGCGGTCATCTCCTCGTTCTGTTCTTCGATTCGCAGACCCCGGAACAGCGGCTGGTGACCTGGGCATGGGAAAGGATCGCCCCGTTCCCCGATGGCGGACGCGAGTACACCCGCCTTCTGCTGTTGGAGGAACTGCGACTGGCTGAGGACCGCGCCATCGGCCATCTCACTCACATCCGCGCGGCCGGTGTCGCCCTCGCGGACAGCCGCGATGCGGCGATGGCATGGTTCAACCGGCTGCATTTCAAGGACATGCCAGCCCTTGTCCGTGATCCTGAAGTTCAGGCCGAGGTCACTGCCTTCGTGGACGCACACACCCGCCCGTCGGGTCAGGTCGTGCTGCCCAGCGGCATCCACCTGATTGACTTTCAGGTCACCGGTGATCCCCACCATCACCTTCCGTCACAGCGGTGACTGGCATCGCGCAGGCGCTGGCGGACGCGGGCCGACTGCGCGCAGAGTTCCTCGGCCCGCGCGGATACGCGATCGCCTACGGCTCCCACGCAGCCGGTTCCGCCGCGCACGACGCGGATCTCGACTTGCTGTTTGTCGGCCCGCCGCTGTCCGAGAGCGTGCGTGCCCGACTGGCAGACGCCGTGATCGCCCTCCACGCGACCCATCTGCTCCGGCTCGACACCGAGGTCGCCTATGAGGTGAAGCTGCATGCCACGGCGACGGAGGTCGATATCGCCGTGGCCCTCGGCGGCTTCATCCTGGACGCCGCCGGCAGACTGAACATCGCCCCGGTCGTTGTGGAGCCATGGTTCCTGAACTCGCAGGTGTTCAAGCTCCGCCTGATCCTCAACGCGATGACAACGCAGCACATCTTCCTCGGCGGTCAGATCGGCCCCTACCAGCGGCACTGTGCCCAAGCCGAACGTGCCATCACCCTGGCCGCCCTCTGCCTGCTCGACTCACCCGCCCCGTTCACCATCGCCAACCTGATCGACGCGCTGCTGACATCGCCCTGCGGCATAACAGGTGAGGACTTCCTCGGCTACGTCGACAACCCGGCGCTGTACTCCACGGTGCATCGTGGCCTGGTCCGTCTGACCTCCGCCCGTGTCGTGACCAGCCTCGACGGCAGGCGCTTCAGAGCGCACCCTGACCGCCGTCAGGCCCTGCTGGCTCGCCTGTGGCGTCCCGCCGCGGGAGAACAGCCCGCGCCTGGGAGGATGGACACGCGAACCAGGGAGGACTTCAGCGTGACCGCGCAGACCGTACGCTCGCTCATCAACCAGGTCGAGATCGCCGTATCCGCCGCGATCGACCGTGTGCTGCCCGAGGCGGCCGGCGCCGACCCGGTGGTGCGTCCCTCGGAACACGCGGACTTCCAGTCCAACGCCGCGTTGGCCCTGGCGAAGCGAGCCCGCACCAAGCCTGCCGACCTGGCCACCGCGGTTGCGGACGCGCTTCGTGCCGACGGCTCGACGGCCGTCGCGGACGTGACCGTTTCCGGCCCCGGCTTCCTCAACCTGGCCCTCGCCGATGCCACGGTCTGGACACAGGTCGCGGCGCGGCTAGCCGACCCACGGCTCGGTATCGACCTGCCGGAACAGAGCCGCCGCACCGTGATCGACTATTCCGGGCCGAACATCGCCAAGGAGATGCACGTCGGCCACCTGCGCACGACGATCATCGGTGACGCGCTCGCCCGGGTGCTCGGCTTCCTCGGCGCCGAGGTCATCCGACAGAACCATCTCGGTGACTGGGGCACCCAGTTCGGCATGCTCATCCAATACCTTGACGAGCATCCAGACGCCACCTGGCACAGCGACGACCTCGCGCCTGGAACGTCGACGGTCTCCGCGCTTGACAGCCTGTACCGGGCCGCGCGCAAGGAGTTCGACGCCGACCCCGGGTTCGCTGACCGTGCACGGGCCCGTGTCGTCGCGTTGCAGGCTGGCGATGAGGACACCGTCGCCCGGTGGCGGGAGATCGTGGCCGAGTCCGAGGTCGCCTTCCGGCAGATCTACGACCGGCTTGGCGTCCTCCTCGAACCATCGGACTCCGCGGGCGAGTCCTTCTACAACGACCGCCTACTCGACATCGTTGACGAGCTGACCGCGGCCGGGATCGCGCAGGACAGCGAAGGCGCGCTGGTCGTCCTCTCCCAGGAAGTCACCGGCCCCGACGGCGACCCGGCCACATTGATGGTCCGCAAGACCGACGGCGGCTACGGCTATGACACCACCGACCTGGCCACCATCCGCTACCGCATCCGCGACCTGCACGCCGACCGGCTCCTCTACGTTGTCGACGCCCGCCAAGCCCTCCATTTCCGGCTGGTGTTCGAGACCGCGCGCCGCGCCGGCTGGCTCACCGATGCAGTCGACGTCGCGCACGTCGCGTTCGGTACGGTCCTCGGCCCCGACGGCCGACCCTTCAAGACCAGGGCCGGCGACACCGTCAAACTCATGGATCTTCTCGACGCCGCGACCGGCAAGGCGCGAGCCACCGTCGCCGAGAAAGATCACGCCCTCACCGACGACGACCTCGACCACATCGCCGAGGCCGCCGGTATCGGCGCGGTCAAATACGCGGACCTGTCGACCAGCCGCACCAAGGACTACGTCTTCGACGTCGACCGGATGGTCTCCTTCGACGGCAACACCGGCGTCTACCTCCAATACGCCCACACCCGTATCCAGTCGATTCTCCGCAAGGCCGGCGACATGACGGCCACCGTCGACGTGGCCCTGGCTCTGCACCCAGCGGAACGCGCTCTCGCACTCCAACTCGATGCCTTCGGCGGCGCCCTCACCGAAGTCGCCCGCCTGCTCGAACCCCACCGGCTGTGCAACTACCTCTACGAACTCGCCCGCGCCTTCACCGACTTCTACGAAGCCTGCCCCGTCTTGCAAGCCGACCCCTCAACCCGTGCCAACCGTCTCGCTCTGTGCCACCTCACGGCCCGGACCTTGAGGCAAGGACTCGATTTGCTGGGGATCGCGGCACCGGAACGGATGTAGTCGTTATTCACGAGCGACATCGCGCGATCCTTGATCGTTACGCGAACGATACAGGCCCACCTGAGATCGGGTGGGCCTGTATCGTCTCGCTGGTTGCATCACCATGTCGCGCCACTAATGGTTGAATTCGCCGTCTCGTACGCCGGCTAGAAACGCCGCCCATTCGTCGGGGGTGAAGACGAGAACCGGGCCCGTGGGGTCTTTGCTGTCNCGGACGGCAACGACTTCATCAACCTGTGCTACCTCTACGCAGGTGGTCTGCGTCGCGCTGTAACTCGATTTGCGCCATTCAGCGTTGGTCAGATCCGTCGTGCTCACCTCCCTTGGTACTCGTCTGCGACGGATGCCAGCAGGTCCGCTGATGCGGTGGGGTCAAGAGCCTGTTGTGCCAGCGTATCCCGGGCCTGCATGAACGGGGCGACGTCGCCGGGTTCGTCGACGAACAGGCTGGAGCGTAGGTGTTCGAGGTGGACGATGGCGTGCGCCTTGAGGAACTCCAGTAGCACGAACGACCCGGCGGTGCCGAGATGCGCCCCGAGTGCGCTGAGGAGAACCTGCACGGTGATCGTGGGCCGGGATGCCGCGGTGAGGATGTGCTGTAGCTGCGCGGCCATCACGGCGGGGNCGCCGACCGGGCGGCGTAGAACGGACTCGTCAATGATCACATGCAGCTCGGGCGGGTCTGCGCGACTCAGGAGCGCTTGCCGGCCGAGTCGGGTAACCACCCGCGCTTCGATCTCGTGGGCGGGGACGTCTCCGCCGACCATGACGGCGCGGGCGTACTCCGTGGTCTGGAGCAGGCCGGGCACAAGCAGCATGCCCACCTCGGTGATCCTCTCGGCCTGCGACTCGAAGCCGATGAGCGCCGTGAGCTGGTTGGGCAGTCCCGGCAGGCCGGTCTCCCACCAGCCGGGCCTGTCGACTTCCCGCGCCAGCGCGAGGAGGCGATCTCGCTCCGGACCGGTGACCTGGTAGACGACCAGCAGCGCCGCGACGTCTTCGACCGTGATGCCGCGTAGGCCGTTCTCCAGCCGGCTAAGTGTGCTGGGAGACCACCCCAAGCCTTCGGCTACAGCGCGGCTGGTCTTCCCGAGGCCGAGACGCAGGTCGCGAAGTTCAGCGCCGAGCCCACGGGCACGCGCCGACGGTGGACGCCGAGGCATCAGCAGGCCCCTCCACTCCGGATCACAGGTGATCGTCCAGGTCGGACGCTACACGCACCACGGCAACCAAAGTTTCCCTGAGACTCTTGCATGCTGTTGCAGCAACGTGGATCGTTGCATCAAGCCATGCTAGACCGGGAGGTGCCATGGACGGACACCGCTTCGTGGTGTGGGACGCGGACGGGCAGCCGCTCGGGGCGTTCGCTGACTTCGATACCGCCCACGAGTGGGCGCACGGGCGGATGCGGCAGGCGCTTACCCGTCTTCCCCTGACCGTTGACGATCGTGTCGCGAAGGTCAGCCGCCGTCTGTCACACGCGCGCTGTGAGCTGGTGGCATGGGCTGAGTTCGCCGTCCTGCCGGGCTGCGACCTGCCGTCACTCCACAGGCCATCGACGGCGACAGCGGACAGTACACCCGCACATGAGCATCACGATCACCGGCATCCACACCCGTCGCGCGCCGTCCGCAGCCCGAGGGGCTCGGCATGACAGCGGCCGACCAGCCGGCGGTGATCCGGGTGGCGGTGGCGCATTTCCCTCCGACAGCCGCCGCTGTGCCCGAGGTGCGCGCGAGGACCACTGCCACGCTGCTGGGCTGGTCAGTGGACACCGACACTGTGGGCACCGTCGAACTCGTTGTGGGGGAGATCACGTCCAACGCGGTGAAGGTGAGCCGTCCGCAGGACGTGCTGGCCGTGCGGCTCACGGCCACGCGCGGGCAGGTCGTGGTGGAGGTGTGGGACAGCAGCAACGTCGGCCCCGAGATGAAGAGTCCGGACGTGTTCAGCGAGGACGGGCGTGGCCTGGTTCTGGTGGATGCGCTGTGCAGCTCATGGTCCTGGTACCGGGTCAAATCGGGTGGAAAGGTCGTATGGGGGGAGGTTCCGGGCGGGTTGCGGCCGGAGACAGCAGGTGCTGGCGTGGCGCTGCCGGCGCGGGCGCCGTTGGCGGTGCCGGAGCCTGCGGCCCCGGTCGTCTACCGCACCGATCCGCAGACGTTGCGGCGGGTCGCGGACGCGCTGCGTGGACTGGACCCGTGGCACTGGCCCCCGCCCAGCCAGCGCGCGCCCGAGGCCGTGACCGGCGTGGCCCGCCGCCCGGCGACGTGACCCGAGAGGGGACGATCATGCGCGCGATCAGCGTACGAGCGGAGCGTGACGCTCTGCGGGTCGCCCTGGTGGATGCGGGCAGGACACACGGGGAGATCGCCGAGGAGTTCATGGCGCGGTACGGGTACCGGCCCCGTGCGGCGTTCCGGTACGCGCACGGGTGGAGTTTGACGCAGGCCGCGGGGCACATCAACGCCCACGCCGCCGATCTCAATCTCGATCCGCTGGGCCGGGCTGCGANGACCTCTCCCCACCTCAGTGAGGTGGAGAACTGGCCGTACCCGTCCGCGCGGCGCAGGCCCACGCCGCACGCTCTGGTGCTGCTGGCCTCGGTGTACGGGACCGACGTCCACAGCCTTGTGGACGTCCACGACCGCGCACGGATGCGCCCGGCGGACCGGCTGGTGATCGACGCCATCGCGTGCGCGCACCAACCGGCCCGCTGCCCCCACTGCCGCCGGGAACCCACGGCGGTCGTGCCCCGGGTGCCGAGGGCACGACCGGACGCGCTGGCGTGGTCCGGGAGCCTCACTGTGCCGGCATAGCCCCTGCCCCGGGTAGCCGTACCGGTCCTCTCCGTTTTGAGCGGCTACCCCCGGCAGGGTGCCGCTGGCGCAGGTGTCAAGGCTTCGCGAAAACTCGATCTTTCCTGATCTTGTGATCGAAGCGAACCCTGGCGCTGTCAGGTCGCGAGGAGAACGGCTGCTGTGCCAGTCCGACGACGAGAAGGTGTCGCTGCCGAGCGCGCTTCGGCGGAGCGGTGGGCTGGTGATTGTCCCCGCTACGGTGGAAGAGATCCATAGCGGTGCGGTTCGACTTTCCAGCGCGGTCACCGCGAGGGATGGAGGTGGGGCGGGTGGCGCGGGTGAGTCTGCGGGTGGAGCAGAACGAGTTGCGTGCGCGGATGCGGGCGGCCGGGATGACGCACGAGGAAGCCGCGGTCGAGTTCGCCCGCCGCTACCGGCTCCGCCCTCGGGCGGCGTTCCGGCATGCGTTCGGATGGACGTTGCAGGAAGCCGCCAACCAGATCAACACTCATGCCACCCGTACCGGCTTCGATCCAGATGGCATACCGGTGATGACCGCTCCGCGGTTGAGCGAGGTGGAGAACTGGCCGCGCCCCGACCGGCGACGGCTAACTCCGCAGGTGCTCGCGCTACTCGCCGTTGTGTACGGCACCGATGTTCATCGCCTCCTCGATCTTGAGGATCGGGAGCGGCTGAGCCCGCAGGACCGGCTCCTCCTCCATCGCATGCAGCGGAACACGGTGGATTCCGCGCCTCGGGGGCGCAGGAGCACGCAGTCTGCCGGGACTGTGGGGGCGGTTCGGACCCGGCCGATGGCCTACGACCTTTTCCGCCACGAGCAGGGCAACCGCGGCGCGCCACAGCCCATGGCCTCCGCCGGAGAGACCGGGTTTCTCGACGGTGACGAGCAGGAGCGGCTACGCCGTGCGGTGTCGCGGCCGAGCCGTGTGGATGGTCGGGTGGTGGCGTCGTTGGCGGCGATCCTGGCCGAGCAGCGGGCGACCGAGGACCTGATCGGTTCGGCCCGGCTACTGGTCCCGGTCATGGCGCAGTTGGGTGAGGTGGAGCGGCTGATCGGCGAGGCGTCGGGGCAGGTGCGGGGGCCGCTGGTGGAGATCGGGGCGCAGTGGGCGGAGTTCGCCGGCTGGCTGCACATCTCCACCGGCCGGTGGGCGGCGGCCCGTGGCTGGCTGGACCGGGCCGCGGAGTGGGCGTTCGAGGTGGACGCGACCACCCTGCACGCGACCACAATCAGCTTCAAGGGTCATCTGGCGTTCCACCTCGGCCAGCTCGACGCCGCGGTGGGCCTGTCGCGGGCGGCGTCGCGGGACGAGCGGGTGTGGGTGGGCCAGCGGGCCTACGACGCCCACCAGGAAGCCCGCGCCCACGCGCTCGCGGGCCGCCGCCGGCCGGCGGTCGAGGCGCTGGCTCGGGGCGCCGATCTCGCTGCCGCCGCAGCGGCGGACGGCGAGGCGGCCCCGGCGTGGATCTACTACTACACGCCGGAGTTCTACGCGTTGGAACGCGGCTGGGTCTGCCGCTACCTCGGCCGCGACGACCCGGCCTCCAACGAGGAGGCGATCGCCTGCCTCACCCGCGGACTCGCCGGCCTCGGCGACGCCCGCACCTCCGGCTGGGCGGCGGAGTTCCTCTGCCACCTAGCCGCCGCCTACCTCCAGGCCGACAGCCCCGACCTCGCCGGCACAGCCGGTATCGAGGCGGCGACGATCATCGCCGCGACGGGGTCCGTCCGGCTTCTGCCACGGCTGCGGCGGTTGCACGCCGACCTGGCCGCACGCTGGCCGACAAGCCCCACCACAGCTGATCTGGGTGAGGCCCTTCGGCTCGGCCGGGACGACGGGTAGGCGCCGCCGGTCGACGGTGAAACGGGGGCCCAGAAGGCTGCCTCCCTCGGTTTCTGTGGTGTCGCCGGGCGGGCGCGGTGCCAGCATTCCCCCATTTCCCAGCGGTGAATGGTCCCGTTATGCCACATCCCGCACCCGTATGGACTAGACACGATGTGGTCATAACGGGTCATTTTGCGCTGGGTTGCCGTTCCCACTTCCGAGTTGGAACGGCCCGCTGGCGTTCCGGCGAGGTACGCATGGAGGGAAACGGTCCGCAGCACAGGGGGGACGGACCGCCGCCGGACGTTGCGAGGTGGATGCAGTGGCTCCTCGTTCGGAACTCCCCACGGGCCGCAGGCCGGCGCGGTGGGCCACGGCCGGTGTATTGCTGGCCGTCACTGTGATGGGTGCGTGCAGTTCGGATCACACCTCCGAACCGGGGCCAGCCGCGACCTCGGCCCCCTCCGTGCCGCGCGCCACCGCATCGCCCTCGGTGTCGCCGTCGCCGATCTCGCCCGCCGAGATCGCCGGGCAGCGGGCCGTGGCCGCGTACGTCGGGTTGTGGCAGGCGATGGCCGAGGCCAGCCACACCTCGAACTGGCAGTCACCCGAGCTGGTCCGCTACGCCTCCGGGTCGGCGTTGCAGGTCGCCTCCGGCATCCTGTACGCCGATCANTACAACGGGCTGGTAGCACGGGGGGCACCTGTGCTGCATCCGGAGGTCACCTCGGTCAACCCGCCGGAGGCGCCGAAGACGGTGATGGTGTTCGACTGCTCTGAAGGACCCGTCGGATCGTGGAGGCACTCACCCGGTGACCGAGTTTGAGCAGCTCGCCCTGGATCCGCTGGTAGCCCCACGTCGTGTTCTCGGTCGCGAGCCGCTCGANGAAGGTCACGATCTCCGTGCCGACCGGTGGCCGACCCATCCGCTGTGGATGGGTCCATGTCCGTACGATCAGACGGCGGTGCCACCGCAGGACGGTGCCGGGCGTGACCAGCCGGTGCGCTCGCAGCGCTCTGGGCAGGAGTCGGATCAGTGCGGCGAGCACCGCCCGGTCCGCCCAGTCCCACCGGGGCTTGGGCTGGGTACGGCGCAGCACCGCGACCTCATGCCGCAGCACCAGCAGCTCGATATCCTTTGACGCCGACGAACGACCGAGGATAACCAACCAGCCACACACCCGCACGAAGATCAGATAGAGCAGGCGTACGAACATGACTGACCATTATGCCGGCTGCCGCACCGTCGCATCACCCCAGCTCACGGGTCCAAGCCGACTTCTGGCACCCCGCAGGGTCCGGGCCCGCGGACACTTCCCGAACGAGACCGCCGCGCTGAAGTGCATCCACGTGGCGGTCGTGAGCCTCGACCCGACCGGGAGAAATGCTNTTCATCANCCGGTGTGTCGCGGCCGAGCCGCTGCCCGCCACTTCCCGGTCCGCTGTCGCGACGGACGTGGTGTTAGCATCAGAACAATGACGACATGGGAACCTGGGGCGCCGGGAGTGTTGGCACTCCCGTCGGGCCGGCTTATCCGCGGCAGGGGGCTGCGACAGCCGCTTCCGGACGGAAGTGAACCATCGTTCGGACTGTACCTCGTGGGACGTCAACCACCTGCGGTCCCCTGGGAGANTCGGTGGATACGATGGCCCGACTTCCGGCTGCCATCCGATCGAGAGGCCGCGGCACGCAGCATTCACGAAGCCTGGACGCGTGCGGACTCGGAACGCGTCGAAATTGCGTGTTCCGGAGGAAAAGGGCGGACTGGAACGGCACTCGCCTGTATCGCCGTGCTCGACGGAATCGCCCCGGGCGAGGCAGTTGACTATATACGGACGAACTATGCTCGCCATGCGGTGGAGACGCCTTGGCAGCATCGCTACGTTCGCCGCTTCCAGTAGGCCGCAGGGCTCGGCGGCCGTAGCCGGCGAGGCCCGGTGGCGCGTATCAGCGCACNGCCGGGCTCCGCCGGTGCGAGGCGCGCCGGGATTCTCCCGCCCTTAGAAATGTCGCCACGGGCTCATCTTGGCCGCGATGAGATGGCGCCGCAACGTCACGATGTACCCAATGTCCACCAGAAATGTCACTAGATAAAGAACATTGATGAGCCTCGTCAGCGGGTAGGTGTCATGTGTGACGCTGTCAATGACGAAGGAGCCGAAGCTGTCCGGCCACGGCTCGGCCTTGTTAGTCGTGACCGTGAAGGCCGTCGCCAGCCACGCGAAGAAGGTTCCGAAGAACTTCGACACCGCGATGTACATCGACTGGCCTCGCGGGCTCTCGCGCTCCAGGAGCATCGCCACAAACAGTATCGACATCATAAAGTTGACGCCGAAGCCGGTGTACTCGCCGTCCGGATCGTGGAACTCCGAGAAGCCCAGGTAGACGACCGGGAACGCAATCGCTACCCCACCGAGAAGCATCATGTTGAAGCCACGACGGGAGAGCTTGTCCTCGAACTCCCGCGGCCCGAACCGCCAGACCTGCCAAAGGATAACGAGATCGATCACAAACCAGACGATGCTCAGGAGGTGAATCTCATCGGCAAACGGATCGATGAAAAAGGAGNAGGCAGCCTCCCAGGAGAGGTTCGCGGCGAGCGCGGCGACCGGCATGCCGAATGTCTTCTGAGGAGTGAATTGCTGGACCGCGGAGGGGCTGGTTCCGGGCATGCGGGAAGGCGCTGGGAGCCGGGCTTCCAACGCTGGTCTTATCGGTATTCGGTGCGCGTGCTGCGGGTGTTCCTTTCTGTCTGGGGTAGCGGCTATGCCGCTGGTGTGATGGTGACGGTGTAGCCGAGTTTCTCCAGTTCGCCGACGAGGTTCTTCCGGCGGCGTTCAGGGTCCCGGCGTCGGCGGGCATGCCAGTCTCCGCCGAGGTCCTGGTAGACGGTCTTGTTCGCGATGATGTGCCAGTAGGCGATGAGAATGTCGTGGCGGGTCGCGCCGATCGCTTTCAGGACACCGCGGCGGCCACGGACCTGGGCGTGGTGGGACGCCAGGTAGGTGTCCTTGCTC
>NZ_JPHT01000019.1:0-90358 GCF_000733325.1 Frankia sp. Allo2 | reverse complement strand
CCGCGACTACCCCATGATCGGCATGGACAACAACCCGGCGGAAAGGGCGATCAGGGGCCCGGTCGTGACCCGGCGCAACGCCGGCGGCTCCCGCACCGAGGACACCGCCCGCCACGCCGCCACGATCTTCACGGTCACCGCGACCGCCGCGATGCACAACCTGAACCTGCTGACCTACCTGGAGAACTACCTCGACGCCTGCGGCCGGGCCGGCGGCAAGCCGCCGACCGGCGCCGACCTCGACCGGTTCCTGCCCTGGGCCGCCAGCCCCGAGGACCTCACCACCTGGCAACAGCCTCCCGGCTGACCCCGACCCCCGAGACCCCAGCGGAGTGCCCCACGGTCACGCCGCCCACGATCATGCCCCAACGGGATTTCCGAATACGTACATGTCGACAGCGCTAAATTTAGCCGTCGATCACGCTACGATACGCTGAACACCCACACTCCACCTTCCGGCGTATCTGCAACGTGCAGATCGCACGCTATGTCCTCGGCGTACTGCTCCACATCGACACTGACATAGTGCCGTATGTCTTCCGGCAGGTCGTCAAGGAACCGGTAGAAGTCAATGTTCTGCAGGTAGTCCTCGGCATAGTCCGTGAGCGAGCCCCACTCACCGCGGTAGAATTCCTCGAACCGATCCACCAGCTCATCGTCTGCCCGGCCCAGGTGCGCCACCCATGCGCCGAACGCCAGGCCGTGTTCCGCGATACCTTTGGCGACCTTGCTCAGGTCTTGCAGCGACGGCCACTCGCCCAGCGTGGACGTGACGTCGTCCTCGAAGCCCTCGTAGTCGTGGATAGCCCACTCTTCGGCCGCCTCACCGTGCTGCCGGGCCGGCGAGGTTGCCAAGATACGGTCCACGGCCGCTTGCAGATCTTCGGTGTCCCGATCGGCGGCGACCCAGCGGCCGTGTAGGTAGCCGTTACTGTAGTCAGCCAAGCTGGCCACATAGACTCGCGGTCCGTCGCCGTGTGCGTCGTCGCCGTCAGCCTCGTCAGCCAGCGGCACCACCTCACCGTCCCGCCAGACACCCGGCTTGGCCGGTTCGTAGCCGGTGCCATCGACGACAGGGCAGAGCGGTTCGCCGTCTTGGTGCGTCCAGGTGGATCGATCGAGCCCGTTTGCCTGCTCAACGATCGGCTCTTCGCATGCCAGACAGGCATAGCCGACCCGTTCATGGCGAGCATCCAGGCCACGTCGTTCTAGGTCAACAAGTGAGTCTTCGTAGGTGCCGTACTCCCGGAGGATGGCCTGCCACCGCTGGTCGAGTGCTTCGCCGTTGGCCGTCTCCCAGACGTAACGGAAGCCCTGCTCGTCCTGGGAGATGATCGTGCCGCCGCCGGTGCCGTGATCGACGATCNGGCCGAACCAGCCCAGCTCATCTGCGCGGCCGACCTCCTCGTCCGGCGGTTCGCCGAACAGTTCGTCCAGCCGGTCCGGGTTTAGAGCATGATCTTTCCCGGGCGCCTCGTTGGCTTCGGCCAGTTCCGGTGCGATGGCGATCCCGCCGAGCATGCGCGCCCGTTCCCGGGTGGCGTCGATGCGGTCCAGGATGGCGGCGTGCTCGGTCCAGCCTCTCACTGGTCCCTTGTCCGGCCGAGCCTGGCAGTAGGCCCGAAGCGCTTCGACCCAGGAGGCGACCTCCGGCGTGTGGGATTCGAGGTCTTCGTACAGCTCGTGGTAGACAGTGTCCTCGATGATGTTGCCGGTGCTGGCCAGACTGTAGAGGGCGCTGACCTGACCGCCGTGCAGCTGTCCGGCGATGTAGCGCGCGGTGCGGTCGTCGATGGGCCGCTCCTCTTGGGCGGCGGCCTCAATGCCTTGCTTGATCAGGCGTTCGTCGTGCGACAGCTCGGCGGGTAGAACGTCTGCCTGGTTGATGATCCTTTCGTGAGATGGTGCGTGTTCCATGGGTATGGTTCCTGCTTACATAATCTTGATGGGTATGACCAAGAAGCCCGGCCACCAGGAAGGCGGCCGGTCTTCTGACACGGTCACGAGGGTTCAGCTGATCGCCGGTTGCGGCGGATGCCACGCTTGCGCAGCAGCGTCTTGACCGCCGTGAGACTGATCGAGTACCTGGCCGCCAAGGCGCGAGCGGTGCTGCCGGCCAGGTACAGGCTGATCAAGGTCTCGATGTCCGAGGCCGGGAGGCGGTCAACGATGGCGTGTCGTCGGGGCACCTGACCGGAACCTGTGAGGCCCGGAAGCTCCTGTGTCTCCCCCTGACCAGGGGTTTCAGCTACGACGGCCCAGACGGTTTGAAGATCGGTCAGTACCTCTGGCGTGTTCGAGTAGCGCCCAAGGAGGTGCACCCGTTGAACGGCAGCGTTCTCGCAGGTCAGATGCTCGCCCACCGTTCCTCCTCTGATCGTTTGGGCCCGTTTGGTCACAGATTGGTCACGACCGGGCCGTGACCGAAGTGGACGGACGAGGAGTCCGCGGGCCGGTGGCCGGGNAGTCTGACGCAGGCGCACCCGGTTCCGCATCGTCATCACCCAGGCCATCGGAGTCGNCCGAGTCGGTCGCGTCGCCACCGCCGTCGGGCCGGTCCGCCTGGTCCTCGTCGGCCTGCCCGCCAGTGCCGAGGATGAGCCCGGCGACGACTTCCGCGGCATCGGAGTGCATGCCGGGCAGAACGTGGCTGTAGATCTCCAGGTGATCGTGATGCTGGCGTGCCCCAGCCGCTCGGAGACGACCTTGGGATGCACGTTGCTCGCGAGCGCGAGGGTTGCCCAGGTGTGCCGCAGGTTGTGCAGCCGGATGACCGGCAGGCCGAGGCGCCTCACCCGCCGGAGGAACGCGCGGGAGTTCCGTTCCGGGTGCATGGCCCGGCCGTCCCAGTGGGTGAAGACAAGATCGGCCTCTGGCTCCCTGCCGAGCAACGCCAGCTCCTTCAGCTTGCTCTCGCGCAGGTCACGCAGCGCCGTTACGGTGGCCGTGTCCAGGGCGATGACCCGCGTGCCGCGTACGGTCTTCGGGTCGCTGAACACCGGCACCCGGCCGGTGTCAGACGTGGTGACGTTGACGAGCGTCCGGCGGATCGAGATGCGCCCCGCGTCCAGATCCACCGCCGACCAGGCGAGCCCCAGCGCCTCACCTCGCCGCACGCCGGTGGTGGCGAGGTGAGGCGCTGGGCGTAGGTCGGTTCGTCGCGGGTGGCGTCGAGGAAGGTCCGGAGTTCGGCGTTCGTCCAGGTGCGGATCTTCGTGTGCCGCTCGGCCTGGGCCTTCCGNTGCGGCGGCTTGGTCCGGTCCGCCGGGTTGCGTGGGATCAGGTCCCATTCGACTGCCGTCTTCAGCGCATCCCGAAGGATCGTGTGGATGTAGAGCACGGTCCGCGGCGACAGTCCGTGCCCCCGGGCATGGTCAGCCCGGCCAGCCCGGAGCAACTCGGCCTAGAGGGCTTGCAGGGTAGCCGTGTCAAGGAGCTGGAGCCGCACCCCGCCGAGCCGGGACAGGACATGCAGCCGCAGGTTCCGCCGGCATGACGCCAGGGTCGACGGCCGCAGCTCACCTTCCACTGCCGGGAGCCAGCGCGTCTCGATGAACTCCCGAACGGTCAGCCGGGACGGCTCGACGTACGTGCCGGCCGCGAGCTTGCCGAGAAACCCCGTCAGCGCCGCCTGTGCCGCCTTCTTGGTCGCGAACCCACGCCGTCTCGCCTGCCGACGCGGCCCACCCGCTGCGGTGATGTCGACGACGAAGAACCACCTGCCGGAAGCGTCCTTCCGGACGCTGCCCTGACGGCCGGCACTCACGAGGCCGCCCGGTGATCTCGCCCTCGAGGGCGGACTCCAGCACGACCTTCGTCAGCTGCTGGAGCAGGCCACCCTCGCCGGACAGCCGCACCCCCTGCTCACGGGCCTGGGTCACCAGCTGCGCGACCAACGCGGGATCGATCCCCGCTGGCGCAGCCTTCGCCTTCGACGCGCGGGGCCGTCCAGCGGCCGACTCCTCCAGGGACACCACAGCAGTGTCCGCTGCGTCTGTGGTGATCGTCATCAGGTGTCACTCCTTGATCGGGGTTACACCGTTGTTCTTACACACCCCGGGTGTCAGCCCGTTCGGCTGTCCGGTACGCGCCTGGGTTGTGACGATCCGTGGCTACTGTGGCAGGCTGTGCGGCTATGGGCACGAGGGTCCCGGCGTCAGGCGGCGGCGCGGTGCAGGGTGCGGCAAGGTCGCCATCGTCGGGGGTGGATTTCTTCGTCTCCTACACCGGGGCCGATCAGGGATGGGCGGAGTGGATCGCCTGGGTGTTGGAGGACGCCGGCTACCGGGTGCGGATCCAGACCTGGGACTTCAACGCGGGTAGTCATTTCGTCACCGAGATGCATCAGGCGGCACAGGTCGCGGCCCGCACGATCGCGGTGCTGTCGACGGCGTACCTGTCCTCGGCGTTCGCGGAGGCGGAGTGGCAGGCCGCCTGGGCCGCCGACCCGTCCGGGCGGGCGCGCAAGCTGCTGGTGTTCCGAGTGGAGGAATGTGATCGGCCCGGGCTGCTGGGTCAGCTGGTCAGCGTGGACCTGTTCGGCCTCGACCGGGACATCGCGGCCGGGCGGCTGGTGGCCGCGGCACGTGGGGAGCGGAGTAAGCCGGCGGTGGAGCCGGTCTTTCCCGGCGGGCCCNCCCAACCGATGGTCACCGCGACGGGGATGGAGCCGACGTTCCCCGGGCGGCTGCCCGATGTGTGGAACGTGCCGAGTCGCAACCGGCATTTCACCGGCCGCCAGTCCCAGCTCGACCAGATCCGCACCGAGCTGGGGTCGGGGCCGGTGGCGGTGACCACCCTGCACGGCATGGGCGGGGTGGGCAAGACCCAGTTGGCCGTCGAGTACGCCCATCGGCACGCCGCCGAGTACACATTGGTCTGGTGGATCGACGCGGAACAGACCCTCCTGGTCGGCGAGAAGTTCGCCGCGCTCGCGGGCCCGCTGGGTCTGTCGACCGATGGAGCGGTATCCGACATCGCGGCCATCGTGCTCGCAGCCCTAGGCCGTCGGGTGGGGTGGCTGGTGGTGTTCGACAACGCCGAGGATCCCGTCGCCTTGCGGGACTGGCTGCCAAGCGGACCGGGCCATGTGCTGATCACGTCCCGGAATCCGGGCTGGGAGGCACTCGCCGCTGCGGTCGACGTGGACGTGTTTGAACGGGCTGAGGCGGTGGCGTTCCTGACCCGCCGTCTTCCCGGCCTGAACGCGGCGGTAGCCGACGCGCTGGCTGCCGAGTTGGGTGACCTGCCTCTGGCGTTGGCGCAGGCCGCCGGCTACCTCACCACGACCCGGACGGATCCGGCCAGTTACCTTGCGAAGTTCCGTACCCGGCGTACGACGCTGCTGGGCAAAGGGGGCGATCCCCTCTATGCCGGCACCATCGCCACCGCTTGGTCCATGGCTCTGGAACGGCTGCGGGCCGACGCCCCGGCCACCGTGCAGCTGCTGACGCTGTGCGCGCTGCTGGCTCCCGAACCGATCCCGTTGGCCCTGTTCGATGACCATCCCGATCTTCTCGACGGCCCGTTGGCGCAGGCGTGCGCCGGTACCCATCCCCGGCTCGACCTCGACGATGTGGTCGGTGACGCGCTGGCCTACTCCCTGGCCCGCCGGAGCGGGAACACGATTCAGCTGCACCGCCTCGTCGGGGCAGTCATCGCCGGTCAGCTGCCCGAGGAACGTCGCGACGTCCTGCGCGGCGTGGTGGTGGCCCTGGTGGAGGCCGCACTGCCGGATGAACCCCACCGGTCCGGGACGTGGCCTGTCTACGCCATGCTGGTCCCCCACGCACGTATCGTGTTCCGTCCGGACCGTCCCGGCGTCCTGAAACTGCTCGAGTATCTCGACGCCAGTGGTGACTACCGGACGGCGAAGATCGTGCAGGAGGACGTCCACAACGACACCGTGGCACGGCTGGGCGCCGAGCATCCCGCGGCTCTGCGTACGCGTGCCGCCGTCGCCAACTGGACCGGGGAGGCGGGGGATCCGGGAGGCGCGCGCGACATGCTCGCGGCGTTGCTGCCCGTCTGCGACCGAGCCCTGGGCGCCGACGACCGGCAGACCCTGCTGGTCGCGGCCCGTCTCGCGGACTGGACCGGGCAGGCCGGCGACTGGCCCGGCGCGCGCGACCTGTGCCTGTCCATCCTGCCCCGGTGGCGACGCGTCGCGGGTGAGGATGATCCGGAGACCCTGTATGTCTGGGCGAATCTCGGGTTCTGGACCGGGCAGGCCGGCGACGTGGCGGGCGCGTGCGCTCACTACGCCGCGTTTCTGCCGATCAGGGAACGGGNGCTGGGACCGGAACACCCGGATGTTCTCGAATCCCGTGACCAGTANGCCCGTTGGATCGGGGAGGCCGGGGATCCCGCGGCCGCGCGCGACCTGTGCTCGGCGCTGCTCACCGTCCATGAGCGGGTGTCCGGCGCGGAGCATCACGGCACGCTGTGGGTCCGCACCAACCTCGCCTGGTGGACCGGCAAGGCGGGTGACCCGGCCGCCGCCCGCGACCAGTACGCACAGTTACTGCCGATCCGTGAGCGGGTCTCGGGTCCCGAGCATCCCGCGACCTTGGTCGCCCGGGGTAACTTCGCCTACTGGGTGGGTCAGGCGGGAGACCCCGCGATGGCCCGTGACCAGTACGCCGCCCTGCTCCTGATCCACCGGCGGGTCCTCNGCCCCNACCATCCGGACACGTTGCTCGACCAGCGCAACCTCGCCCACTGGACCGGGGAGGCGGGGGNTCCCGCGGGNGCCCGAGACCAGTTTGCCGCGGTACTGGCGCTGTTCGAACGGGCGTTGGGACCCGAGCACCGCGAGACCGTGGCCGCCCGCACCGAGCTCGCCGTCTGGACGGCCGCCGCACCCGACTGGGCTGCCGCGCCACCCGGATCCGCGACCGCCGGAAGGCCGTAGCCAAGCCCGACGGTCAGGGCTGTCGCGGCCACAAGCGCAGCCGAACGGGACCATGTGAGACGAGATTTCACTCCGCGCCATCCTCGATTCCGCATTGTCGGTCCGACGCCGTATCGAACCGCGAAGAGACCACGCCCGGCGGAGTCGACAGCATACGGCTGGACGTAGACCATGCAAGTCTCCTGAATCATCAGAGCAACAGGGCGCCGACCTTGCCTACATCCCGCCGGAGTGCGGTGCAGCGGCCAGCCGTCAAGGGATTTCCATTCACAGGTCGGTGAACACGAGTCGTCTCGAATTTGAACCACGAGTCGATGGAAGAAATCAGGCTGTGGCCCGCCGGCCGCGAATCGCTAGGCCGGCCGGGAGACCATGCCCGTCATCCACCAGATCCAGCCTTGAAGGAATACCATCGGGTACCGTTCATGACGTCCATATCGTCTTTGGTCGACAGAATCTGCTGTACATCGGCCTCCTGCCTTCAAGGTCCGGATGGCCCGTCCCGGACTACACAAGGCGGCCGATCTCAGGCCGCATCGATGTGGCCGGGCTCTCAGGCCACCATTAGAGTGATCTCCCGGATACGGTGACAGTACGTCGCGAAGCGACAGCGCCCCGCCATGTCCCTGTCGCAACACCCTGAGGAGGAGATCCATGTTCGGTCTGACGGTGCGGTTCGAGGTACGCCCGGACACGGCGGACGCGTTCGACGCGTTGGTGGCCGAGACGGTGCCGCTGATCGCCGCCCACGAACCCGGGACCTTGATCTACACTACCCATCGGGTGGTCGGCGACGACAATGCCCGGCTCTTCTACGAGCTCTACCGCGACCGCGAGGCGTTCGAGGATCATGAGAACCAGCCGCACATCCACCATTTCGTCGCCGAGCGGCAGGATCTGCTCACCGGTCCCCCGCGTATCGAGTTCATCACACTGACCTCGGGCACCGGGCTTCCTACGATGACAGGCGCCTGAGGACCCGGCACCTGCCGGTCCGTTCTTCACCCGCCCTGGGCTGGAGCGGCCGATGCCACTTGGCCCAGCCCAGCCGGGCAGGAAACCCGCGTCGGCGGACCGTCCGCCGACCAGGCCAGGAGGGTGACGCATGAAAATCGGTTTCATCGGACTTGGCGGAATGGGCAGCGCCATGGCGCGCAATCTGATCGACGCCGGCCACACCGTACTGGCCTGGAACCGCTCACCGGATCCCGTCACCGAGCTGGCCGCCGCCGGTGCGGTGCCCGCCAGCATCTCCGAGGCGTTCGCCACCGGAATCGTCCTCAGCATGTTGGCGGACGACCAGGCCGTCACCGACCGCCTGCTCGATCCGCGGGTACTGACCGCCGCGCCGGCCGGAGCACTGCATGTGAATATGGCCACCGTCAGCACCGCGCTGGCGATCCAGGCCCGGCGTGAGCACGCCGAGCACGGGCTGCGCTACCTCGCGGCTCCCGTCTTCGGCCGGACCGACGCCGCCCGCGCCGGCAACCTCACCATCGTGACCAGCGGCGATCCGGACACGATCGCCGAGGTTCAGCCCCTGTTCGACGTCCTCGGCCGGCGAACCTGGACGGTCGGCGATGCGCCGGAGCACGCCAACCTGGTGAAGATCCTGGGTAACTATCTGATCGCCTGCAGCATCGAGGCGATGGCGGAGGCGAGCGCCGTCATCGAGGCCGGCGGGATGAACCCGGCCACGTTCATCGAAGTGCTCACCGACAACCTGTTTACCGGCCCGGTCTTCACCGGCTATGGCCGCATGATCGGAAACCGGGACTACGAGCCCGTCAACTTCCGTCTCCCGCTCNGGTTGAAGGACGTCCAGCTCGCGCTGGCCTCAGGGCTGGAACGGAACGTTCCGCTGCCCTTCGGCGGCGTGCTGCGGGACGCCTTCGTCGACGCGCTGGCGCATGGCCAGACCGACCAGGACTGGGCCGCGGTGACCGAGACGGCCCGCCGGCGCGCCGGGCTCGCCTGATCCACGGTGCCGGGCCGCCACCGCACCGCGCTGCACCGTACCGACCTCAACGACCGNACCGAGCACAGCACGGACGGGATGTGCCCGGCCGGAGGAACGCCGCCCTGGCCGGTCAGTCCCCACTGGGCATCGCTACGGCTGGCGGCTGTCGTCGTGGTGCTTCTCTGGCTCCGCCGGCACCGGGCCGGACTGCGTGGCCCGGTGATGCTGTCCGGTGTCGGCGGACAGCAGGCCGGACATGGATACTCCGGTAAGAGCGGGCGGCGGGAAACCCGCGCCACGGCGGACCGCGGAGCCATACCAGCGGTCGTCGTCNAAACCGCTCTCGTCGTCGCTGCCGTCCGGACCGTCCCCGCCGGCGTAGTCCCAGCTCGACGACCAGTTGTCCGACGAGGACTCGACGGAGGCATCGGATGCGTCCGAACGCGCCCAGTCGAACTCACCACGACCGAACACGAACGAGCCACCCATCGGACGATTCTCCGGTATCGAGCGGTGCACGGACGCCGACGCCGACGCCGACGCCGGGCCGACGACACGCGGGATCACAAGCCAGGCAGTGATGTTGACCCCCACGACAACGAGGATAATGACAATCGGAACCAGATAGCCGTACTCGGGCGGCAGCATGACGGCAAGCGCCGTCAACCCTCCCACCAGGAGGGCGACGCCCGTGGAGATCGCCGCGAGGAGCCGGGCCATGGACATGTTCCTATCGCCGTACGGCCAGCGATGCCCCCGATCGACGTCAACCCGACAAGGCAGAGGACAGTTTGGTGCCGTGTATCCCGCTTACACCGTCCGTCCTCACGCCATGGGACGATCTTGATTGCTCGAAGAGCCACCCGACCGCGACCCTCCGTGCGTGGTCACGTGCTGACGTCCCCTGATCTCCCTGGATGACTGCACGGCCGGACGATGGCAAGACCACCGCGTGACGTCATCGTAGAAGCGCGGGGAGACGTCGGGAACCACGTTGCGTCGATACCCCGGGGACGGCCTGGAGGCGGCCTGGAAGACGACTGGAGACGGACTGGAGGCGGACTGGAGGCGGACTGGAGACGGGCTGGAGACGCCCGGAAGACGCCCGGAGACATCGAGGATGCGACTGGGGTGCCTCGAATCGGGGACGGATGGGAACGACCCGGACACCTCAGCCGCGTCCTCAACATACCTGTTCGATAGCTAGTAGTCACTGATCGATTACAGGCAGTTCTAGCCTACACTCCGTTTGGCGTGCCTGTACCCGTATGGCATACCCACCCGGGCACGGCTCCTCGTGGACGATCGACAGACGGACCACGCATTTCCCGCGATACATCGATGAAAGATCGCGTTCCGGACCAGGCGAAGGTCATCGGATGATCCAGCAGACCGGGACGATCCCCGGATGTCGAGCCGGCCACACCTCGGCCCCTCGCGGCACGCGGACGCCTTCACCTGGGTAAACAACGAGGTATGACGCACAGCGATGCGCCCAGCTCAGCGAGGCGAGATGGTCCTATGTCGGACGCGCGAGGACTGTCCGGGACCGGACAATGGTTCCGTGACAACAGCCACAGGGTGAGCATCGGGTTTCCGGCTTAGTCTGATCGCTCATGAGCGGCGCGCCGATCGGGGTGTTCGACAGCGGGGTGGGCGGTCTGACTGTGGCGCGCGCCATTTTGGACCAGCTTCCGCATGAGCCCCTGATGTATCTCGGGGACACCGCTCGGGCACCCTACGGTCCGCGGCGGATCGCCGAGGTGCGTCGCTACGCCCTCGATGCCCTCGACCGGCTCGTGGACGAGGGCGTGAAGCTGCTGGTCATCGCCTGCAACACGGCAAGTGCCGCCTGTCTGCGCGACGCCCGGGAGCGTTACGACATACCAGTCATCGAAGTGATCATGCCGGCGACCCGCCGAGCGGCCGCGGCGACCCGCAGCGGGCGGGTAGGCGTCATCGGCACGCTGGCGACGATTGCCAGCCGCGCCTACGACGACGCGTTCACCGCCGCCGCGGGCGTGGAGTTGACCGGTGCGGCCTGCCCGGCGTTCGTGGACTTCGTTGAGCGGGGTATCACCTGCGGGCGGCAGTTGCTCGGTCTGACCGAGGCGTACCTCGCACCATTGCAGGAAGCCAACGTGGACACGGTGATACTCGGATGTACACATTACCCACTGCTGACGGGGGTCATCGGCCTCGTGATGGGAGAGGGCGTCACTCTGGTGAGTAGTGCCGAGGAGACGGCCAAGGACACCTACCGGGTACTTGTCCGGCATGGACTCTTCCGCGATCCGGACCTTCCGCCGCCCACCCACCGGTTCCTCACCACGGGTGATCCAACCTTGTTCAGCCGGGTGGGACGCAGGTTCCTCGGCCCCGAACTCGTCGGCGTCGCGGCGGTGTCCCCGCCCGTTCCCGCCGCGCGGGCCACAGTCACGCCTCCAGCCGTATGGGCCGCCCGAACCGGGGCGGACCAGGAACCCTCCTCCCAGCAGAGCCCGGTGGTGCCACGGTGAAACTGACGATCCTCGGCTGTTCAGGCACGTATCCCGGCCCGACGTCGGCCTGTTCGTCCTACCTCGTCGAGTCGGACGACGGGTTCCGGCTCGTCCTCGACGCGGGCAACGGGTCCATGGGCGAACNGCAACGGCACTGCGACCTGCGTGAGATCGACGCGGTGCTGCTCAGCCACCTGCACGGCGACCACTGCCTGGACCTGGTGGCCAACTCCTACGCGCGGCGGTACCACCCGGAGGGCATGCCGCCCAAGCTCCCGGTCTACGGCCCGATCAACACCCAGGAACGGCTGTGCGGAGCGTTCGAGAAATGGCCGGACGACAGCCTGGCCGACATCTACGACTTCCGGACCATCGGCGCCGGCCGCCTGCACATCGGGCCGTTCCGGATCGATCTCACCCGGGTGGCCCATCCGGTGGAGGCCTATGGCATCCGCCTCACCGCCGACGATCGGGTACTGACCTACTCGGGCGACACCGGGGCGTGTGACCGGCTGGTCCGCCTCGCTACCGACAGCGATCTCTTCCTCTGCGAGGCGTCGTTCCTCGATGAGGAGGACAACCCCCCTGACCTGCATCTGACCGGCCGGGAGGCCGGCGAGCACGCCCGGCGAGCCGGCGTGGGTCAGCTCGTGCTCACGCATCTTGTCCCGTGGGGGAACGCCGCCCGTTCCGAGGAGGAGGCGGCTGGCGTCTACGACGGCCCGCTGACCCTCGCGAGCCCCGGCACCGTCTATGAACTCTGAGAGCTCTGGGAGCTCTGACGGACCGCACCTCCGCACCTCGGCGCGCGGCCGGGTCACCCTGGGCCGATAGTGTCGCGACGTGATACGAGCGGATGGCAGGAGACCGGACGAACTCCGGCAGGTGACGATCCTGCGGGGATGGCAGGAGCACGCGGAGGGATCCGCGCTGATCAGTGCGGGCCGGACCAGGGTGCTGTGCGCGGCCTCGGTGACCACGGGGGTCCCGCGCTGGCGCAAGGGCAGCGGCCTGGGCTGGGTGACCGCCGAGTACTCCATGCTTCCACGGGCCACCGACACCCGTAACGATCGCGAGTCCGTGCGCGGCCGCATCTCCGGGCGGACCCATGAGATCTCCCGACTGATTGGCCGCAGCCTGCGTGCCTGCATCGACCTGAAGGCCCTCGGCGAGAACACCATTGCGATCGACTGCGACGTGCTGCTCGCCGACGGCGGCACGCGCACCGCCGCGATCACCGGCGCCTACGTCGCGCTGGTCGACGCCGCCCGCTGGCTCGGCCGGCCCGATGCGATCATCACGAGCGTCAGTGCGGTCAGCGTCGGCGTGGTCAAGGGTGAGGCGATGCTCGACCTGGCCTACAGCGAGGATTCCACCGCGGACACCGACATGAACGTGGTGTGCACCGGGGCGGACGGTTTCGTCGAGGTCCAGGGCACCGCCGAGGGCACCCCGTTCGACCGGACGATGCTCGACAGCCTGCTCGACCTCGCAGTGCGTGGATGCGCTCAGCTCACCGCGATCCAGACCGAGGCGTTGCGCGGCCCGGTCCCGGCGGGGCCTCCCCGCCCGGGAGGTGCTCGATGAGCGCCGAACACCACGGATCGGCCCGGACGACGAAGGTGGTCCTCGCCAGTCGCAACGAGGCGAAGCTCGCGGAGCTGCGCCGCATCCTGGCGGCCAGCGGCCTGGCCGTGGAGCTGGTGGGCCTGCCGCCAGGCGAGGAGGTGCCCGAGACCGGGACGACCTTCGCCGAGAACGCTCTGATCAAGGCGCGGGCGGCGGTCGCGGAGACCGGGCTGCCCGCGGTCGCCGACGACTCCGGGCTCGCCGTCGACGAGCTGGCCGGGATGCCGGGGGTGCGCTCGGCTCGATGGTCGGGCTGGCGCGACGGCACCCGGGTCGAACGGGACACCGCCAACAACACCCTGCTGCTCGCGCAGCTTGACGACGTCCCGGCCGACCGGCGCGGCGCCGCCTTCGTCTGCGCGGCGGCCCTGGTCACCCCGGACGGCGTCGAACAGGTCGCCCACGGCGAGCTACGTGGCACCCTGCTGACCGAACCTCGCGGCGTGGGCGGCTTCGGCTACGACCCACTGTTCCTGGCCGACGGTCAGACCCGGACGAACGCCGAACTGTCCGCGGCGGAGAAGGATGCGATCAGCCACCGCGGCCGAGCCTTCGGCGAACTGGCCCTGGTCCTCGGCGAGGTCCTCGCCGCCCCACCCACCCCCGCCACCGACTGAACCGCCGCATCGCGGCGAAGCCCCGGGGTCCCCGCATTGCGGCGAAGCCGCCAACCACCCCCGACGGCTCCCCCAGGAAGCTCGCCGAAGGCGAGCTGACGGAAACCCCGAACGGCGCCCAAGGCCAGGGGTCCCCGCATTGCGGCGAAGCCGCCATGCGGGGCTAGGCCCACAGCTGCCCTTCCAGGGCGGCTTCGGCTTCTTCGAGGGTGCCGGCGTAGGCGCCGGTGGACAGATACTTCCAGCCACCGTCACAGACGATCAGGACTATATCGGCCGACTTGCCCTCCTTGACCGCCCGCTCGGCCTGCGCAAGCGCCGCGTGCAGGATGGCCCCGGTGGAGATCCCGGCGAAGATGCCCTCCTCCTGCACCAGCTCGCGGGTACGGCGCAGCGCCTCCCGCGGACCGACCGAGTATCGCGAGGTGAGCACCGACGGGTCGTACAGTTCGGGAACGAACCCCTCGTCGATGTTGCGCAGCCCGTACACCAGCTCGCCGTAGCGCGGTTCGGCCGCGACGATCGAGATGTCCGGCACCCGTTCCTTGAGGTAACGACCGGTTCCCATGAGGGTTCCGGTCGTGCCGAGGCCCGCCACGAAGTGCGTGATTTCGGGCAGGTCCTCGAGAATCTCCGGCCCGGTCGTCTCATAGTGCGCCTGGGCGTTCGCCGGATTGCCGTACTGGTAGAGCATCACCCAGTCGGGATTCTCAGCGGCCAGCCGCTTCGCGACGGCGACCGCCTCATTCGATCCGCCGGCGGCGGGCGAGAACCTGATCTCGGCGCCCCACATCTGCAGGAGCTGACGGCGCTCGATCGAGGTGTTCTCCGGCATCACACAGATCAGCCGGTAGCCCCGCTGACGGCAGGCCATGGCCAGCGAGATCCCGGTATTACCGGACGTCGGTTCGAGCACGGTCGCGCCCGGAGTGAGCAGACCGCGCTTCTCGCCGTCGGCGATCATCCACAGCGCCGCCCGGTCCTTGATCGAACCGGTCGGGTTGTCCTGTTCCAGCTTCGCCCACAGCCGGGCATCCGGCGACGGCGACAGTCGCGGAAGCCCGACCAGCGGGGTCCGGCCGACGGAGTCGGCCAGGGAGGAGAAGCGCATGAGTCGGGACCCGTCGCTCGCGTCAGTGCCGCCCGGGCGACATGCCAGGCGACAGCACGGCCAGCCCCTCGCTGCCCGGAACTTCGGCGCTGCCCGGAACTTCGGCGCTGCCCGGAAACTCCCCGACGTCGACGGAGCCGCCGGCGACGGCGGGAAGGATGGTGACCTCGTCGCCGTCGCTGAGCTTGGCGTCGAGACCGCCGAGGAAACGAACGTCCTCGTCGTTGACGTAGATGTTGACAAAGCGGTGCAGCTCGGAACCGTTGTCACCGGTCACCAGCCGGCCCCGCAGCCCGGCGTACCGGGAGTCGAGATCGAGGAAGAGCGCGGCGACCGTGTCGCCCGTGCCCTCGACCAGCTTCGAACCTCCCGTGTAGGTACGCAGGATCGTCGGCACACGGACCTGGACTGCCATGGTGCTCCTTTCGCGGGTGCCACCGGCCGGGCTCGGCGGTGGCGCCGCCCGGATGGGCGGGGNGTCACGTCAGCGGGTTCTACCTCAGGCGGACAAGCGGACGAGTCGTGGGTGCCAAGGCTCCGCAGTCATCATCTTCCCGGACCGTGTCCACCATCTTCCCGGACCATGTCCCTTCCCGGACCATGTCCGTCGCCGCGTCATCGTCCGTCGCCGCGTCATCTGCAACACCAGGTCGTCTCAGACGATTTCCACCGGCTCCTCGGTGACCACGCCATCGACGATCCGGTAGGACCGGAACTCGGTCACGTCCGGCTCCCGGGTGGAGGCCAGTACGTAGTGCGCGCCCGGCTCGGCCGCGAGGGACACGTCGGTTCTGGACGGGTACGCCTCGGTTGCGGTGTGCGAGTGGTAGATGATGACGGGCTCCTCGTCCCGGTCGNCCATCNCCCGCCACACCTTGAGCTGCTCCATTGGGTCGAAGCGGTAAAAGGTCGGCGAACGCTCCGCGTTCTCCATCGGGATGAACCGCTTCGGCCGGTCCGACCCCAGGGAGCCGGCGACGATGCCACAGGCCTCGTCGGGATGATCTCGACGGGCATGGGCGACGATCGCCTCATAGCAGGCACGGTCGATTCGCAGCACGAGCCCACCGTACGACGCCGAAGGGGCGGTTCGGGTCGGCCTTCGCCCGCGACTACCCCAGAGCTCGGGTCAGATCGTCGAGCAGCTCGGTCAGGAACGCGTAGACCGCGACGAGCGGGCGGCGGGAATCGTCCGGGTCGAGGTGTTCGAGTTCCGCGGTGGAGTCGTCGTCGGTGAGACCGAGGCGGGTTCCCAGCACCAACCGGAGGTCGTTCAGCGTCGTCAGCCAGTCCTGAGCGGCCTCCTCATCGAGCAGGAGCGCCCTCCCAGGCGCCGGCACAGCGGACAGCACCCGCCGAGCGGCGTCACGCTTGCGGGCGAGCAGATCGTCCGTCCGGCGGCGGCGGAAGTCCCCGGAGGCCATCGGATCGTCCGGGTAGGGGTCGGGAAGCAGACGAGCGATCGCCGGATCGTCCGGCGGCGGCGGCGCGGTGTCACGCAACCCCACCAGCGCCTCCAGCGGGTCCTCGACCGGCGGCGGTTCGAGCAGGGACTCGATCTGGCCGACGAGCTCGATCAGCAACGCCGCCTCGAGCCGGGGAAGGCGCAGCTCGATCCCGGCACGCGTGCGGCGGAAGCCGTCAGCCACGTCCCTCCGTTCCCCCACTCCCACGCTCCCGGCGACGGTGCGCCCGGGACGACCGCCCCACATGACCGTCTGAACCGTCCGACCACGGACGCAGCCAGCCTACCCAGGGCATGCCGCACGGGCTGCTCCGGGCGGCAGGGCACCGGTGCGACGGAAAGAGCCCCGGGTCGGGCACCGGTCTCGGGTCACCGGTCGGGTCAGTCCTGGGCGATCGTCGCCCACAGGCCGTAGGCGTGCAGGCGCTCGGCGTCGGCTTCCATCTCCTCCCTGGTGCCGACGGCCACCGAAGCCCGCCCCTTGTGATGGACGTCGAGCATCAGCTTGGTGGCCTTCGGCTTGCTGTAGCCGAAGAGCTTCTGGAAGACATACGTCACGTATGACATCAGGTTGATCGGGTCGTTCCAGACAATGGTGACCCACGGCCGATCGTCATCGAGGGTCTCGTCGACTTCCTCGACATCGAGAGGCGACACGGCGGCGACAGACACGCTGCCTATTGTTACGCCATTCCCACGACAGTTCTCCTCGACGGGTCGTGTGCCGTGGCCGGCAATCACCTCTCAGCAGGCGGCCCAACGCCGGGAGACGACCGAGCGCCGCAGGGTGGCATCGTCGGGGCCGCAGCCGCACATCGGGGGGCCGCACATCGGGGGGCCGGCCAGGATGAGAACCACTTTGCCGCCGCGAAACGGCTCCGACCCGGCCGAGACACCCCCTCGCCGCACGCTCGGTGCGTGACCACGACCATGCCGGTGCCGGCCGCGCCCCTTGCCGAGGCTGCGACACACTGCCCGTACTGCGCCCTGCAGTGCGGAATGATGCTGCGCGCCACCCCGGAGAGCGCCGCCAAGGAAGGCACCGGAAAAGACGACGGCCCGGAACCCGCAGGTGGAAGGTCTCCGGGGCCGGTTACCGTGCTCGCCCGCGAGTTCCCCACCAACCGGGGCCGGATGTGCCAGAAGGGGTGGACCTCCGCCGAGCTGCTGACCGCCGCGGACCGGCTCACCACCCCGCTGATGCGGCCGCGACGCGACGCCCCCCTCGAGCCGGTGAGCTGGGAACGGGCACTCGACCGCATCACCGAGGGGATCATCCGCCTCCAGCGCGAACACGGCCCGGACGCGGTCGGCGTCTTCGGCGGCGGCGGGTTGACCAACGAGAAGGCCTACGCCCTAGGCAAGTTCGCTCGGGTGGCGCTGCGCAGCTCCGCGATCGACTACAACGGCCGGTTCTGCATGTCGTCGGCGGCCGCCGCGGGCATCCGCTCGTTCGGGCTGGACCGGGGCCTGCCCTTCCCACTGGAGGACATCGCGCACGCCGGGGCCGTCATCATGGTCGGCAGCAACGCGGCCGAGACCATGCCCCCGTTCATGCAGTATCTGACCCGCCAGCGGGAGAACGGCGGGGCGCTCGTGGTCGTCGACCCGCGGCTGACGGCCACCGCCCGCGCCGCGGCCCTACATCTGCAGATCACCCCGGGAACTGACCTGGCCCTGGCCAACGGGCTGGCCTACATCGCCCTAACGGAGGGGTACGCCAACCGCGACTTCCTCGCCGCTCGGACGACGGGCCTCGCCGAGCTGCGAGCAGTACTCGCCTCCTACTGGCCCGAACGGGTGGAGCGCATCACCGGAGTGCCGGTGGCAGACCAGTACGCCGCCGTGGACCTGCTCGCCCAGGCCGAACGGGCGATGGTGCTCAGCGCCCGCGGTGCCGAACAACACAGCAAGGGCACCGACACCGTCACGGCGCTCATCAACCTCGCCCTCGTACTGGGGCTGCCCGGCACCCCCGGGTCGGGCTACGGCTGTCTCACCGGCCAGGGCAACGGGCAGGGCGGCCGGGAACACGGGCAGAAGGCCGACCAGCTTCCCGGCTATCGCAAGATCATCGATCCGGTGGCCCGGGAGCACATCGGTCGAATCTGGGGCGTCGACCCGACGACCATCCCCGGTCCGGGCCGCAGCGCCTACGAGATGCTGGACGCGCTCGGCACGCCGCAGGGCCCGAGGGCGCTCCTCATCCTCGGCAGCAACATCGCCGTCTCCGCCCCCCGGGCCGGTCGGATCACCTCGCGGCTGGCCGCCTTGGACCTGCTCGTCGTCGCCGACTTCGTGCTCAGCGAGACGGCGGCCATGGCCGACATCGTCCTGCCGACCGCCCAGTGGGCGGAGGAGGAGGGGACGATGACCAACCTGGAGGGTCGGGTACTGCGGCGGGAACGGCTGCGGCCTCCTCCGGCCGGGGNACGCACCGACCTGGAGATCATCGCGGCGCTCGCCGCCCGACTCGGCCACGCCGAGCGCTTTCCCGGCGAACCACGGGCGGTCTTCGACGAGCTGCGCCGGGCCAGCGCCGGAGGGATCGCCGACTACGCGGGCATCAGCTACGAGCGGATCACCGCATCGGACGGGGTGTTCTGGCCCTGCCCGGACGAGACGCACCCGGGCACCCCCCGGATGTTCCTGGATCGCTTCGCCACCCCGGACGGACGGGCCCGGCTCGTGCCGGTCGAGCACCGTCCGGTGGCGGAGGACATCGACCCCGAGTACCCCTACTACCTGACCACCGGGCGGGTGCTGGCTCATTACCAGAGCGGTGCGCAGACCCGCCGGATCGGACCCCTCGTTGACGCCGCGCCGGAACCCTTCGTCGAGATCCATCCCGACCTCGCCGAACGGCTCGGGATCGCTGAGGGGGCGCCGGTGCGGGTCACGAGCCGACGAGGCACCTGCGAGGTGCCGGCGAGGCTGACCGACACCCTCCGATTCGACACCGTCTTCCTGCCCTTCCACTGGGCCGGGGCCGGACGGGCGAACTCCCTGACCAACGACGCGCTCGACCCGACGTCCCGGATGCCCGAGTTCAAGGTGTGCGCGGTCGCGGTCGAGCCGATCGACGACCCGGACGACAACCCGGACGACGATCGGCATGCCACCGGGTCCGTCCCCACCGCGACGGTCGGGGCTGCCGAACCCGTCCGAGCCATGTTGACGGGCCGCAGCCAACCGAGCGGAAGGCACCAAGGGTGATGACCGCAAGACCCCGAACCATGATGCACGACGCCGCGCCCGCGTCGGACTCCACAGGGGCCTCCGGGCCGCGCCGCGTAGTCATCGTGGGGCATGGGATGGCGGGCTCCCGGATGATCAGCGAGCTTCGTTCCCGAGATCCCAACCTGATCATCACCGTGTTCGGGGAGGAGCCGCATCCCGCCTACAACCGCATCCTGCTGTCGAACGTCCTGGCAGGAAAGGCGGATCTGGCCGACATCACCCTGGTCGACCATGCGGCGTCCGGCGACAGCGGTGACGGCACGCCCCCGCGCGCCCTGGTCGACGTCCGGGCCGGCGTGGTGGCGCACCACATCGACCGTACGCGTCGCACCGTCACGGCCGACGACGGCAGCGTCGTCGCCTACGACGTACTCATCCTCGCCACCGGGAGCCGGGCGTGGCTGCCACCAATCGAGGGACTGACCCGACCGGATGGGACGCTGCTACCCGGAGTGGCGGCGTTCCGCACCCTCGACGACTGCCGGCACATCCTCACCCAGTCCGAACGGGCCACCCGCGCGGTGGTACTCGGCGGCGGCCTACTCGGCCTGGAGGCGGCCCGCGGCCTGGTCCGCCGCGGTCTGGACACGACGGTCCTGCACGCTGCGGGTCACCTGATGAACCGCCAGCTCGACCGGCGGGCCGGACAGGTGCTGGTCCGGACGCTGGCCGGGCTCGGGGTGCGGTCCCGGCTCGAGGCCAGGGTCGTCCGGATCCATGGCGACGAGCGGCTCGCCGGCGTGGAGCTGGCCGGCGACGAGGTGCTCGACGCCGATCTGCTGGTGGTCTCGACCGGCGTCGTGGCGGTGACCGACCTCGCCGCGGCGGCCGGCCTGCCGGTCGAAGCCGGGATCGTGGTGGACGATCAGATGCGCNCCCCCGCCGATCCGGCCGTGTTCGCGGTCGGTGACTGCGCGCAGCACGACGGGACGGTGCAGGGGCTGGTGGCGCCGGCGTGGGACCAGGTCCGGGTGGTGGCCGACGTTGTCACCGCCGCCGACCCCGCCGCGCGCTACAGCGGCGCCCGACCCGTGACCAGGCTCAAGGCGTCGGGAGTGGATCTCGCCACCATGGGCGAGGTCGACGTGGACGAGTTCGACGAGGACGCCGAGGTGCTGCAGTTCGTCGATGTCACCCGGGGCACCTTCAAGAAGCTGGTGATCCGCGGGGACCGACTGGTGGGCGCGATCATGCTCGGTGACAACCCGACGGTGGGGACCGTGACGCAGCTGTTCGACCGGCAGGCTCCGGTGCCGGCCGACCGGCGCAGCCTGCTGTTCCCGACCCGGACCGAGGTCACCGTCACCGACAGTCCGGCGACCCTGCCCGACCGGGTCACCATCTGCCGGTGCAACAACGTGACCAAGGGCGGGATCACCCGCTGCTGGTTGGACGGGGCACGTGACCTGCCGGCGATCGTCACCGGCACCCGGGCGACGACCGGATGCGGCACCTGTCGGGACGCCGTCGCGGGCATCGTCGAGTGGCTGGCCGCGGCCGACCCGGACCCGTCGGCCGCGGCAGGCGACAACTGCGCGGCCGGTCTGGAGGAATCTCCTCAGACCGACCGGCGCAGCAGCGGCGGGTGCAGCGCGACCGCCGAGCCACGCCGATACAGCTCGGCGGGCCGACCGCCACCGCGCGGGGAGGTGCGCTGGCCCAGCGGTACGACGAATCCCGGCGTGGACAGCACCTTGCGGCGGAAGTTCGGCGGATCCAACGCGACGCCCCACGCGGCCTCGTAGACGCGGCGCAAGTCGGCCAGGGTGAACTGCTCCTCGCAGAAGGCGGCGGCCAGCGGGGTGTACTCCAACTTGGCCCGGGCCCGCTCCACGCCGTCCCCCACGATCCGCGGATGGTCGAAGGCCAGCGTCGGGCCGTCGGTCGAGTCCAGGTCCTCCACCGGCCACCAGCGGGCCCGCGGTCCATCCCGGCCGGGCTGTGGCTGCGGCTGCGGGAGATTCGGCAGCAGGGCCAGGTAGGCCACGCTGACCACCCGGACACGCGGGTCGCGGTGCGCGCCGCCGTAGGTCCGCAACTGCTCGAGGTGACCGGTCGTCGTGACGCCCGTCTCGGCCGCGAGCTGCCGCAGGGCCGAGGCGTCGAGATCCTCGTCGCGGTCGACGAAACCACCGGGCAGCGCCCAGCATCCGCCGAACGGGGGATCGTCCCGGCGGATGACCAGGACACAGAGCCGACCGGCGCGCAGGGTCAGTAGAACCACGTCCACGCTGACGGCGAGGGCGGGCGGCATGACAGCGTCACCGTCATGCCGCCCGCCCTCGCCGTCCAACGGACCGCGGATCCGGTTCGGTGGAGAGGCGGGCGCCACCCCNCCAGTCTGGCCATCCCCGCGCCGGCACACACGGGCCCCTCCTCGGCCTCCCGCCGGAAACGGCACCTCAGTGGGCGACGCCGCCCGACGGCCCGGGACGGCTCAGGGAGGCCCGGGACGGCTCAGGGAGGCCCGGGACGGTTCAGGGACGGCCCTCCGCGTGGACGACGGGCAGGCACGGCGGGCCGTAGCCCACCTCCCGAGCGGTGGGGGGAAGGGCCGCGAGGGCCAGACGATGGTGCTCGCGGGCGCGCCGGGTGCCGGCCGGCCCGGTCAGGCCACCGACCGGCTCACCGGCCTTCACCAGCGGACGCAACAGGTCCCGGTCCCGGGCCGGGTCGGGCGGTCGCGGCGACGCGGGGAGCGCGTCGCCGGAGCCAGCGGGATCCACCCCCGGGCCGGACGGACCGGACAAGCGGTCCGGGGCCGACGGCGAGCCCGGCGGGCTCGGAAAGATGACATCAGCGACGGCCCGGCCGTTGAGGTCATGGCGGCGGACGACCCGCTTGCGCCCCCCACGGGTGCTCTTGCCGACCGACCTCTTCGCCACGGGTTCGCCGTCGACCTCGACCAGCTTGTAGACGAACCCCGCGGTGGGCGCCCCCGCACCGGTGACTAGGCTGGTGCCGACACCGTAGCCGTCTACTGGGGCGTCGCCCAACCGGGCTATGGCGTGCTCGTCCAGATCCCCGGTCGCGATGATCCGTGTTCTGGTCGCGCCGAGGCCGTCAAGCTGCGCGCGGACGGCGCCGGCGACCCGACCCAGGTCCCCGCTGTCGATCCGGACGGCCCCAAGCTCGGTGCCCGCCGTCGCGACGGCGGCTGCGACCCCCGCAGGGACGTCGTACGTGTCGACGAGCAGCGTCGTGCCGACACCGAGGGCTGCGACCTGCGCGGCGAACGCCTCGGCCTCGCTTGGATGAACGAGTGTGAAGGCGTGCGCGCTGGTACCGACGCTGGGGACCTCGTACGTCCGGGCAGCCTCCAGGTTCGACGTGGCCGCGAAACCCACGAGGTAGGCCGCGCGGGCGGCGGCCACGGCGGCGGCCTCATGGGTGCGCCGAGATCCCATCTCGAGACAGGGCCGGTCCCCGGCCGCCCCAACCATCCGGGCCCCAGCGGCCGCGATCGCGCTGTCGTGGTTGAGGATGGCGAGCACGAGTGTCTCGAGCAGCACGGTCTCAGCGAAGGTGCCCTCGACGGCGAGCACGGGCGTCTCGGCGAAGAACGGCTCGCCCTCGGCGAAGCCATGGATGTCGCCGCCGAAGTGGTAGTCCGCCAGCCACTGTGCCGTGGCCTCGTCGATGACATCGGCGGCCCGCAGAGCAGCTAGCTCGGGCGGCCCGAACCGGAAGTCCGCCAGCGCATCGAGCAGCCGACCGGTGCCGGCGAACACACCAAAACGGCGACCCGGCGGCAACGATCGGGTGAAGACTTCGAAGACCACACGGCGATCCGCCGCGCCGGACCGGAGCGCCGCGCGCAACATGGTCAACTCATAGTGATCGGTCAGGAGTGCCGTCGACATCCGGAACACGGTAGGGACGAGCAGGCTCCGATGCGCGCCGACCGGCGATTTGGCGGGCGAGGAAAGGGAGTGAGTTCATCCCGTCGGGGTGCGTTGATCTTACAGTGGGTGAACGTCGATTCCAACACGGCATGCACTACACGTTCCATCGACCTTCAGTAGCACATGAGAGAGCCTCGACGTGACCACGTTGATCAGCGCTAGGCCGATCAGCGCTAGGACGATCGGCACCAGGCCGATCAGCGCAACCCCGACCGGCCCGACGGCGAACACGGGGAGGATAACCGCGAGAACGGTCGGTCACCTTCGGTCGCGACCCGAACAGAAACACTCTCCGGGGATCCCCGGGGATCCCCGGGGTCGGCGTGCGATCGTCTTGACCGTGGACCACAGCAATGCCGGGATCTTCCTCGTCACGGTCGGCGGGGCGCTGTTCGCACTGCTGGTGCTCGGCGGCCGGGCGGGCCGGGGCATCGCGCGCGAGGTCTGGAGCCGTATCGGCTTCTTCCGCTGGATACTCCTCCTGATCATCATTGTGATCGTCCTCGACCTCGCGGACGGACTTCCCAACCAATGAACATACATTCGACGGGAACGCCCTCGCATAACACATGGCACCGAGGATGTTGCTGGAAGCCGCAAAATTACACCCACACGAGATGTTCGAATTATGTCACTGCACCCCTAGATGCCCGGCTCGTTATGCTCACTTCGCGTAACACGATTGTCGGACGAGAGGGTTGCGGGTGACCGGTCACACTTGGCTATGGACGCCGCCGCGTTCTACTCCCACCAGCGTTGGTGTGGGCCAACTCCTACGCGCGTACCGGCAGGCCCACGGCCTCACGCAGCAGCAGCTCGCCGACCGTCTGGGCTTCGACCAGTCCTACGTATCCAAGGTGGAGAGCGGCCGGCGGGCTATCCACGACATCTCGACGCTCCGTCACATCGCCCGCAATCTGGCGCTGTCCCCCGAGGACGTCGGCCTGGCCCCGGGATCGATGACGGACCGTCGCCGGGAGACAGCGCCGCGCAGTCCGGCGGCCGAGCAGGCCGCCGCGAGCCAACGCGCGTGGCGGCTCACCCGCGATCACCTCAACCACCATCGGATCAGCCTCGCCCGCGCGGCGGTGCGGCTCTACCCGGAAACCGACCGACTCGGCAGCGGGCTACTGGCCCGACCCGGCTGGGTGTGGGACACCCCGGTGGACATCGACGATGTCACCCTTGGGTGGCACGATAGCGCCGAGGCCCCCACGATCAGGGGAGACGAACCCGAGACGGCCGGTAGCCGGCCCCTGCTCGGTGGAGGCGGTCAGCAGAACCGCTACCAGCGCTACACGCGGGCGATGCGGGACCTCGACCGGCCGACCCTGTTCGAGAACCGGCTCAGTTTTCGCCTGCTCGATATCGGCGGTGACGGGNCCGCGGGNCCGNCAACGGACAANCATCCNTCGCTGAGCTTCGCCCACACGACGTACTTCGACGCCGTCGACGTCTGCGAGACCGTCGCACACGAGACGGCGGCCGCGATGGCCGGCAGCGGACTGTCCTGGCCCGCGCTGCCCTTCCGGGCGCGCATCGGAGATCCGTTCGACTTCACCCGGCGGGCGGCCCTGCCGTCCATCAACACGCTCACGATCCGCCACGATCGCGGCGGCCAGGCGAGCTTCTTCCTGCACCGGCGCAGCGCGGGCTCGGTCGCGACCGCGGGCGGGGTGTACCACGTCATCCCGGCCGGGGTCTTCCAGCCGTCGGGCATCACCCCGTTCCACCATGAGGCCGACTTCGACCTGTGGCGCAACATCATGCGTGAGCTGAGCGAGGAGCTGCTGGGCAACCCGGAGCACGACGGCAGCTCGTCCAGCCCGATCGACTATGACACCGACGAGCCGTTCCGTTCGTTCGAGCAGGCGCGTCGGTCCGGCGCCATGCGGGTGTCGTACTTCGGGATCGGGCTGGACGCGCTCACTCTGTTCGGCGAGATCCTCACCGTCGTCGTGGTGGACGCCGACGCCTTCGACCAGCTTTTCGGCAGCATGGTCCAGACCAATGCCGAGGGATCGGTCGTCACCGCGGGTCCGAACCGGTCGGTGACCGAGGGCATCCCGTTCACCCACTCGGCGCTGCGCCGTCTCGTCGACACCGAGCCCATCGCCCCGTCGGCCGCCGCCTGCCTGGAACTCGCCTGGCGCCACCGGGAGACCCTCCTCGGGATGCGCATGCGGGCCGCATCCTGATCCCGGACATGCGCGTCCTTGTCACCGGCGCGGCCGGCTTCATCGGCGGAGTGGTCACGGACATGCNCNCCNCCGCCGGACACCAGGTTACGGCGATGGTCCGCGAGCCGATGACCACGCCGCGGTTCGCCCCCGATGTCGAGGTGGTGGCCGCGGACCTGCTCGATCCCCGCCAGCTGGCCGCGGCGGGGGTCAGCCGGGGATTCGAGGGGGTGTGCCATCTCGCGGCCCTGACCCGGGTGCGGGAGTCGCGGCTGGATCCCGTGCGCTACTTCCAGACAAACCTGACCGGCACCATCAACCTGCTGGCCGCCCTGGAGGAGGGCGCCGAACACACCGGGGTCGCACCCGCGTTCGTCTTCGGATCCACCTGCGCGGTCTACGGCAACGTCGACCTCGCCCGGATCCCGGAGACCTGCCCACCCGACCCGGCGAACCCCTACGGAACCTCCAAGTTCGCCGCCGAGCGGCTGCTGTCCCACCAGGCCGGCACCGGGCTGCTCGGCGCGGTGATCCTACGTTCCTTCAACGTCGCGGGTGCCGTCGCGGGACACATCGACCGCGACGGCAGCCGGATCATCCCGGCGGCGATCGCCGTGGCGAGCGGGTGCCGGGACGTGTTCCGGGTCAACGGGGACGGCCTCGCGCTGCGGGAGTACGTCCACGTCGTGGACATGGCGACGGCCTACCTGACGGCGCTGGTCGCCGCGCGCCCCGGGCACTGCGCGGTGTTCAACGTGGGCAGCGGCGTCGGGGTGAGTGTCACCGACGTGCTCGCCGCGGTCGGCCGGGTCGCCGGGCGCCCGGTCCGCCGCGTCCACTGTCCGCCGGTCTCCGAACCGAGGACGCTGATCGGTGACAGCACCCGGATCCGCGCCGATCTCGGCTGGAGCTCTCCGGCGTCGAGCATCGACCGCATCGTCGCCGACGCGTGGCGCTGGGGCCGGGGGCCGGCACCGGCCGGGGCCACCGCCCTGCCGCCACGCCAGCGGATCGCTCCGAGCATCACCTGAGGCCCCGCGGTGGCCCCGCGGTGGCCCGCGATGCGGCAGGCATCGGCCCGCGGTGCGGCAGGCTGCGGCTGGCATCCCTCCCNGCCCNTCCCCCNGGCCCGACAGCCAGCCGACAGCCGACAGCCGACATAGAGTAGCAGACTGGTTGCAGACGGGCATACTTCGCAAGGCCTTCCATCGGCCGGCTTATCCTCGTATACCTAATGCGACGGAGCTTCCCGTGCCGCCGGAGCTCGCCGGGAACAGCCGTGGGCCACCCGACGGAGCACCTGTTCATCTCCGCACACTAATCTGACGCCTGTCGTGACCCGGATCATCTCGGGGGCGGGCTCCACGCGGAGGCTCCGCCGCACGACCGCGCCGCCCGCACGACCGCGCCGCATGACCGACGACGACATGCTCCTTGGGGGAGACGAAAGTGGACGAGCAGACCGCTGGGACCGATAACCCGCGGCCCACATCGCGCCTGGTGGTCGACGTGGTCCGCGCGCTGCGCGGATGGGTGGTGATGGCCGCCGGCGGCGTACTTCTGCTCGGCTGCTACCTGGGTGTCTCCAAGGAGACGGACGTCGCTTTCCAACTACCCTACGTGGTTTCCGGCGGTTTTGGGGGCCTAGCACTCATTCTGGTGGGAAGTGCGCTGCTGGTGGCCGACCGCTTCGACGCCGCTCAGGCCGCCCAGGCCCACACCGCCGGCCAGGTCGACGACCTACACTCGCTGATCATCGCGGCGGCGGGCGCGGGTGCCGCACCCGAGGCCGGTCAGCCGGCCACCCGCCCCCAGGGCTCGTACCAGCAGACCGGCTCGTACCAGCAGACAACGGCCACGCACCAGCAGAACTCGCGCTTCGCTGTGACGGNCCCNGGGGGCGGCCAGGCACCCGCCGCGAATGCCACCACACCCGGCCAGCACGCCTGACAGAGCCTGCGTTTCCAACGATGCCACGGTGCGGAAGGCGAGCAGTTCCGTGATCACATGTGACCCGGCGGACGGCGACGACCGGACGGCCGGCGGCGACCGGCTCCCAGGGAGTGCCCGGTGACCAGCATCGACCTGGGACTGGCGGGGNTCTCCCNCNGGGCGATCGCCGCCCNGTCCGGTATCGGCCTGCTGGTCACCTACCGCACCAACGGGGTCCTCAACCTGGCCCAGGGCGGCATCGCCACGCTGGTGGCGTACGTCTTCCGCGAGATGGTGGTCGTGTGGGGGCTGCCGATCTGGCTGGCCGCCATCATCGCGCTCGCCGTGGTGTCCCCCGGGATCGGCCTGCTGCTGGAGCGGTTGGTCTTCCGGCCGCTGGCCCGTCGCCGCGCATCGGCGGCCGAATCCCTGGTCGCCAGCCTCGGTGTGCTGGTCCTCACCCTCGGGATGACGGCGGGCATCTGGGGTCTGGGCTCGCGTAGTGACGCACCAAGCATCTTCCCGAACTCGTCGGTGAAGCTGTTCGGTGACACCCGGANCGGTGTCGACGCGCTGGCCGAGCTCGCGATGGTCGTGGTGTTCTGCGCGGTCATCGGCGTCATCGCCACCCGCACGGTGTTTGGCCGCCAGATCCGCGCGGTCGTCGACGACCGGCAGCTCGCCGAGCTGTCCGGTGTTCCCGCGGACCAGGTCGCCGCGGCTGGCTGGGCGGCGGGGACGACGCTCGCCGGCCTCACCGGCATCCTGCTCGCCCCCCGCTTTCAACTCACCCCGTACGGGCTGACCCTGCTGGTGCTGGAGACCTTTGCGGTGGTGGTGGCGGCCCGGCTGTCGAGCATGCCGGTGGCCGTCCTCACGGCCCTGGGCATCGCCGTCCTGCAGAGCGAACTCAAGCAGTTCACCCTCGACGGTAACGCGGGCCAGATCCTCACCGTCCTGCAGTCGAACCTGTTCATCGTCGCCCTGCTGGTCCTGCTGCTCGCGGTGCCGAAGCTGCGCGAGCTCGGCACCGGCGACTCCGGGACCACCGCCAGCTTCTCCAGCCGCGGCGCACCGCCGTCGGGCCCGGCCAGCCAGACCAAGGCCCGCCGCGACTTCCTGGGCAAGCTCGGCGGTGCCGCGCTGCTGCTCGCACCGCTCACCTTCGCCCCGTCCGATCTGCGTTCGGCGTTCATGGTCCCGGCGCTCGCCCTCATCTTCCTGTCGATGGTCATCGTCACCGGCTACAGCGGCCAGCTCTCCCTGGGCTCGGCCGGCTACGCGGGCCTCGGGGCGCTGCTGTCACTCAAGCTCGCCAACGGTGACCTGTTCGGACTGCCGAAGCTGCCGGGCGTCGCGTCGATGTTCATCGGCGCCCTGCTCGTCGCCCCGATCGGTCTGATCACCGGCTACCCAGCGATCCGCCGCCGCGGCCTCACCCTGGCGCTGACCACCTTCGCGGTCGGCGCCGTGGTCAGCCGTTTCGTCTTCGAACAGCCCACCTTCGCGACCGGCCTCTACCTCGACCCGCTGACGTTCTTCGGCTGGGAGCTGCCCGACGAGGCGTTCTACGTCCTTGAACTGGTCTGCCTGGGCCTCGGCCTGTTCTTCGTGGGTAATCTGCATCGCGGTCGGCTCGGTCGGGCGCTGCTCGCCGTGCGTGACCATGCGGAGGGTGCGGCGGCGGTCGGGGTTGACGTCCGCAACCTCAAGCTGCTGGCCTTCACCGTCTCCTCCGTCGTCGCCGGGCTGGGTGGTGCGCTGCTGGTGCACAGCAGCTACTCGTTCTCCGCCGACGACTTCGCACCGTTGCAGAGCCTGCTGTGGTTCACCGCCGTGGTCGTCTTCGGCGCCGACAGCGCGGCCGGCGCGATCGTCGCCGCGGCGTTCATCGTCACGATCGACGTACTGGCGCCGGCCGGATCCTCGATCCTCGCCATCGGCATCCTCGCCCTCGCCCTCGGCTGGATGCCCGGCGGCCTGGCCTCGGCCGTCCGGGGTCTGCTGCGGCTGCTCGCCCTCCACCTCGCGGACGGCTTCGTCGATCCCAACCATCGGGCACCGCGTCCGGTGCCGGTGCGCATCTCCGCCGTCGGATACCTGCCAGCGACCACTGGCATCACCGGCGTCACCGGGATCTCCGGGATCCCCGGGATCGGCGCGCCGCTGGGGGCCGCCCAGCCCGGGCCATCCGCGAGCTGGCCTCCGGGCCGCTCCTCGCCCGTGCTGCCACCGGGCTCGCCGCGGCCGACCCCGTTCGGGGCCAGCCTGCTGACCCTGGTGCAGGAGTATGCGGCCCGGTCGAGCGGCGCACCGCTGCTGCCCCCCGCGCCCCGCGGCGAGCGCGGTGGCCTGCCCGCCGACGTCTACCCCACCTCACCAGGTCACGTGGGCCACGAGCAGGGGGGTTCGGGACCCGCGGCGGCGACCTCCCTGCGGGACGGAGGTCGGGTATGAGTCGGCACGTGCTACAGGCCGTTGGCCTGGTCCGCCGCTACGGCGGTCTGACCGCGGTCGACCACGTCGACCTTGTCGCCCCCCAGGGCGTGATCACCGGCCTCATCGGCCCGAACGGTGCCGGGAAGTCGACGCTGTTCAGCCTGCTGACCGGGGTCGAGCAGCCCGACGAGGGCAAGGTCCTGCTCGACAAGAGCGACATCACAAAAATGCGGCCGGACATCCGGTCCCGGCGTGGTCTGGTGCAGACCTTCCAGGTTCCCTCGCTCTTCCCCACCCTCACGGTCGCGGACAACCTGCTTGTCGGCGCGGAAAACCGGCACCGGGACTATGCCGGCGGCCTGCTGGGCCTGGCGTCCAAGGGCCGAGGACACGTCAGCCGCCTCGTCGAGGAAACCCTCGGCTCCCTCGGCCTGTCCGACCTGCGGGACACCATCGCCGGCACGCTGCCCACCGGTGCCCTGCGGCTGGTCGAGTTCGCGCGGGCGCTGTGCGCCCAGCCGGACATCCTGCTGCTCGACGAGCCCGCCAGCGGTCTGGACAACGACGAGACCGCCAGGTTCTCGCAGCTGCTGCGCCGGACCGCCGACGACGGGGTCGGCATCCTGATCGTCGACCACGACGTCGACCTGGTCTTCTCCGTCGCCGACCAGGTGTACGCCATGGTCGGCGGTCGGGTCGTCGCGTCCGGCGATCCCGGGCACGTCCGCGACGACCCGACCGTGCGGTCGGTGTACCTGGCCCAGGCTGCCCATCGCCACGATGAAACGGTCCTGAAGCAGCCGCAGGAGGCACGGTGACCACGGCGACGGCCGAACTCGAACTGACCGGGGCACGGGCCGGCTACGGGACCGTGGAGGTCCTGCACGGTCTGGACCTTGCCATCCCCCCCGGCAAGGTCACCGCCCTGCTCGGGGTCANCGGCGCGGGCAAGAGCACCACCCTACGGGTGCTGGCCGGGCTGATCCCACTGCGTTCGGGCAGTCTGACCTGGCGCGGCGAGGACATCACCAAGGTGTCCACCGTCGACCGGGCCCGCCGAGGACTGATGCTCGTGCCGGACGAACGGGCCGTCTTCGCCACCCTGTCGGTCCGGGACAATCTGCAGATCATCGCGGAGGCCAGCGGGCACCCCGACATCACCCCCGCGCTGGAGTCGTTCCCCCGGCTGCGGGAGCGGCTGACGCAGCGGGCCGGATCGATGTCGGGCGGTGAGCGGCGAATGCTGGCACTCGCCCGCGCCCTGCTGGCCCGCCCCTCGGTCCTGATGGTCGACGAGCTGTCGCTCGGACTATCCCCGAAGGTCGCCGCGGACCTGTTCGGCTGGCTTGCGACGGTCGCATCGTCGGGCACCACCGTCGTGCTCGCCGACCAGTACACCGAGCAGGCCCTGGCGATGGCGGACCTGGTCTACGTCCTGCACCGGGGCGAGCGGTCCTTCGCGGGCGGGCCGGAGGAATTCCGAGCGTAGGGCCGCGAAAGGCCTCGGTGAAAGGCCCCCCGATGTGAAAGGCCCCGGTCGAGGTTCCCTCCGCGGTGCCGTGGAGGGTTGCCCCGACCGGGGCCCGGGATCACGCAGGCGGTCCCGCGAGAGATCAGCCGGCCGGGTAGGGCAGATCCGGGACGGTGAAGCAGTTGGTGTTCATGTCCTTGACCTGGGTCACCCAGCCACCCTGGTTGCCGTTCGCCGAGTCCTGCCAACGGGCGACGTTGAGGCAGTTCTCCTCCTGCGACGGCGGTTCAGGCGACTTCTTGAAGTTCCGGCCGGTCGGGATGAGCAGGCCGTGACCGTCGTAGTCCTTGCCGCTGTTCATGTACGCCTCGACGCAGGCGCGGGTGACGTCGGCGCCGCAGGAGCGGATCGCGTCGGTCAGCCACTGGGCCGAGGCGTAACCCTCGAGCATCCACAGGTTCATCTTGGCCACCCGATCGGGCGCGGCCGCCTGCAGATCCTTCTGGAACGTGGCGACCGCGGGAATCTGAGTGTCCGCATAGTTGGCGGTGCCGCCGGTGGAGTAGATCGTGTTCCGGCAGTTCGGGGAGGCGCTGTAGACCTGGCGGATGTTGTTGGCCCAGCCCTGCGGCGGGGTCACCTTCGCCGTGATCGGCAGTTTCTGGGACTCGATGGCGTTGCACAGCTGAGCGTTACCGCCGTCGTCCATCGCGTCGAAGACGATCTGGACGCCGCGCCGCTTGAGGTCGAGGACCGTTGCGTCCCAACTCGGGGCGCCGAGATTGATCTGCTCCTCGACGACCGTGTAGCCCTCCTTGCGCAGGCCGTCCGCGATCGACTTGGCGTACCGCTCCGACGGGGCGACGTTGTAGTACACAACCCCGGCGACGTTGGTCTTCAGATTCTGCTTGAACCAGCGGTAGATCTCGGTCCCCGCGTAGAGCGTGCCGTTGTAGCCGGGACGGCTGCCGGTGCGCGGATAATAGCTGCCGTAGATCGAGTACAGGTGCGGATACTGATCGTAGGCGGCGGACACGGGCTGGCCGCCGATATCCGGAACACCCTTGGAGTTGATGTACTGCGCACCCGTGTAGTCGAACGCCGTCACCCCGGCGAGCGCGAAGACCTTCTCGTCGTCGACGAGCTTGTGCGCGCAGTTCGCATTTCCGTCCCCGCTGCCCTTGTCGTCACACTCGACGAGGTTCACGGTGCGCCCGTTTACTCCGCCCGCGGCGTTGAGCGCCTTGAAATAGGCCCGCGCCCCGTACAGTGAGGCGGAGAACGTGTCCGGTCCGAAACCGCTGCTCAGGCCAGCGATTGTACCGATCTTGATCTCGGTCGGCGTGACGCCGATATCCGAAGCTGTATTGTTCGACACCCCGGCCGGTTTGTTGCCGGCCGAGGTCGTTCCGCTGCTACTGGCCCGGCTGCCGCAGGCGACGAGCACCAGCGACGACAGCACAATGGCGGCGGCGGCGACGAGCGATCTCGCTCGCATGGACATGCTCTCCCCTGGTAGATCGGTGACGCTCGAAACGTTATTGCCGATCAACATCGTCGACGCTTCAGCTGACGACAGCCGGTCCCACTGCCGACTATGTACCGCTAGTTACATCAATGGGCGTTACGGACAAACATTCGGCGCCACCAGCTTCGACGCACCGGTGCGGTGCTCGCGCGATCGGCCGGTGCCTTCTCCAAAGTCGGGGTGCTCCCCCCGGCCCCGTCTTCCCCGCCTTCCCGGCGTGCGGTACCCCCGCTCGCCGGCTCGTGGGTCTCCCGGCTCGCGGCCGTCCCTGTGGGCAGGGGCGCACCGACTACCGGCCGGCTGCCACCCCCGACGCCCTCGGCGCGCTCCGTGGGAGCCCCCTGCTCCCCGGAAAGCTCGGTTACCGTACCGCCCGGCGACGGAGAGGCATGCGACGCACCACCTACCGCATCGAGTGAGGCCGGGACGATCGTGCTGCCCAACACGGACATCGCCTCGTCCAGGGCGGCCAGGGCCTGGCCGATCACCGTGACCGGATCCTCGGCGCGCCCCGGGGCCGGCACGGCCGGCGCCGCACCCGCCTCGGCGACCGGGTCGGGCTCGACGACCTCAATGACCTCGACGACCTCGGCGGCCGGCTCGGCGGGCACGTCCACCGGCTCGCCATCGACCGCCTGCTCATCGGCGCCTGTGGCCGTGACCGCCTCGGCTGCGGCGACGGCAGGCTCAGACCCCGCAGAAGCACGTTCAACCGACGCGGAGACGTCGGGAACAGGCTGGGCCGACGGGAACTCGACCGACGCGGACGCATCGGGAACAGGCTCGGCCACGGCGGGAGAAGTGACCTCCTCGACGAGCGCTGAGGGGACGACATCGGCCGAGGGGACGACATCGGCGGATTCCGACTCCTCGGGCGGCGAGGTCGCCGCGAGCGTCAGACGGTTGAGAATCAGGCCGTCGGGACCCTGCCCCCGGTCCAGCCGCCCCGCCTGCGCGAGCTTCCGGCAGACCTGGTTCACCGTGCCCCGGCTCGCCCCGATCGCCGCCGCCAACCTGCCGTCGTCCAAACCCGCGGGAACTTTGGCAAGCTGGTCGAGTATCCGGTCAGCAACAGTAGCCACAAAGCGGGACGGTATACGCCATCTCCTATTCGCCGACAAGCGGGGTCACCCCACGCGGTAACCGTGTCCGTCCCGCTGCCGATGGCACTCGCAATGCCACTCTCGGCGGGCACCCGGTCCGCGGCGGCACACACCCCCACCCGGTCGCCTGATCCACGTCGTTCACGCCGCGACCGGCAGCGCCTCGCCCGGGCGCAGCGGGAGCTGTCCCGCACGCGGCAGGGTCGGTGAAGCGGACGAAGGCCCGGGCGAAGGTGGCGCGGATCCACGGCCGGATCCGCGACCGGCGCCGGGATCATCCGCACACGCCGTCCACGAGGATCATCCGCGAGAACCAGACGGTGGTCGAACCATGGGGCCACGGCGAGCAAGGACCACGGCGGCGGGCTTAGCCCGGCCGTCGCCGGGAAGGTCATGCGGCGAGGCGTGCCGGGAGCGGCCCGGGACGCACCGATATCAACAGTGGCCGGACTCGCTTTGCTGGGCGGAATGTTGCGGGATGTCCCAAGCAGGCCGCGCCGCGTCCGTGGGCCGGTCAGGGAGACAGCCATGGCGCAGCCAGCCTCGGGTTCCGAGCAGTTCGACCCTGGTTCCATCACAGCCGACTCCGAACAGCCGTGGTACCGCGAGGATGCTCCCCTGGAACCCGCGGAGATGCTCGACAGCGACGATCTCGGCTCGACGGATGCCGGCCGAGATCCATTGGACGACAGTTGGGACGCGCCCGACAGACCGAGTGCCGGCGTCCGCTATCCGAGCACACCGCGTGAGGAGCGTGCGGGGCCGTCCTTCGATCGGCAACTCGCCGCGGAAACGCCGGACGCCGACCCCTACCTGGAAGCCGAGCGGCGGGAGTCCGGGGCTGTTCTCGATGCGGACGCGTACGGCGAGGGGACGACGACCCTCGCGGAGGATTACGACGCGAACTTCGCCATTCCCAGCATCGTCACGCCGGACGTGGATGCACGCACGGCTGAGGAGGGCGCACTGCACCTGGAATAAGGGCGCTCTGCGTACTCGCGGGAATACGAAGCACTCGCGGGAATACGAAACGCCGATGGTTCGGTCGACGGTCCAACCGACTCCCGGTTGCCACGGACGGTTACCACGGAGGGCGGCTCAGGCCGGGGCCGACCCGGGCAGGTCCGGAACGCCACCGGCGGCTTCCCGCCTGCGGTAGGCAAGTCCCGCGAAGACCTCCATGGCGACGCGATGGGCGCTGTTGACCGTCGTTTCCGCGTGGTCGTACGGCGGGGAGACTTCGACGATGTCGGCGGCCACAAGCGGCGTGTCGAGCGCGATCTGACGGACCGCCCGCAGCAGGTCGGCCGGGGNCATCCCCCCGGGTTCCGGGGTGCCGGTGCCCGGCGCGAACCCCGGATCCAGGACGTCGATGTCGACCGACAGGTACATGGCCCGGCACCCGTCCGTGGCCTGCGCGATCGCGTCCACGACGACGTCACGGCTGCCCCGCTCCCAGATCTCGTGCATGAGATGCCAGGTCATCTCCTGCTCGCGCATCCAGGCGAAAACGTCCGGCGGCGGCCAGTAGCCGCGCAGCCCCACCTGGACAAAGTTGCGTCCACGCACGGCACCGGACTCGATGAGCCGTCGCATCGGAGTGCCGTGCGAGGCGAGGTTGCCGTCGATGACGTCCGCGGTGTCGGCATGCGCGTCGAAGTGCAGCAGACCGAGTTCACCCCAGCCCACGGCGTCGGCCACGCCGGTTGCGGCCGGCCAGGTGATCGAATGGTCGCCACCGATGACGAGCGGGATCGTGCCGAGCCCGGCGATCCGCGCGACCTTGGCCCGGATGTTGCGATGGGACGCCTCGGTGAGCCCATGCGGACAGTGCGCGTCGCCAGCGTCAACGACGTCGAGCCAGTCGAAGATCTCGATACCGAGGTCGAGATGGTAGGTGCCGGGGTTGTAGGCGTTGGCCCGCATCGCCCGAGGGCCGAACCGGGCGCCGGGACGGTGGGTCGTCGAGATGTCGAACGGAGCACCGACGACGGCAACGTCGGGCCGGCGGGCCGCCAGCGCCTCCGTCCCGGGCAGCCAGGGCAGTCCGCAGAAGGTCGCGAGCCCCGCGTAGCCGGGCGCGTCCGGACCCGGCTCACGATCGCCGTTTCGTGCCGTCATCCGTCCCTCCGTTCGGGCCCTTCCACTGTCCCACGGTCCGCCACCCCCGGTCCGCCACCCACTGGTCCGCGCCCCGGTTACGCTTCTCCGGTGGAGGTCGCGGCACCGCACCCAGACCACCCGGCACCCACGGCGTCGGAACCGACCGGCGCGGCCATGGCTCTGCGCACCCCGGGCACCCCGGGCACCCCGGGCACCCCGGGGACCCCGGGGACCCCGGGGACGATTATCGGCGCGGGCCGGGTCTGGTCACCGCGGGCCCGGTTGGCGGGTTTCGCCGTGCTCGGTGTAGCCGCCGTCGGCGTCTGCGGCCGGGTGTACCTCGTCGACCCCGCCCAGCCGGGCCACTACCCTATGTGCCCGTTCCGGTGGGCCACGTCCCTGGACTGCCCTGGTTGCGGCACCCTCCGCGGCCTGCACCAGCTCCTGCACGGACACCTCGCGGCCGCGGCCGACTACAACGTCTACTTCGTCATCGCCGCCCCGATGCTGGTGTTCGGCTGGATCGTGGCGGTGGCGCGGGCGGCCGGCTGGCGCCACCCGTTGCCCCGGGTACCGGCCCGCCTGCTTCCCGCCGTTCCGATACTGATCATCGCCTTCTGGGTGCTGCGGAACCTGCCGTTGCCCGGCTGCCGCTGGCTCGCATCCTGAACCCGGCGGCTCAACGGCGGCCCAGCAGGTAGCAGGCGATGGCGGCGGTCGCCGCGACGTTCAGCGAGTCGACCCCGTGCGCCATCGGAATCCGGACCCGGGCCGTCGCCGCGGCCTGTGCCGCCGCCGACAGCCCGGCGCCCTCCGTGCCCAGCAGCAGCGCGACCCGGGCCGCCGCCGGCACCGGCGCAGGTGCGGGCGCAGGTGCGGGCGCAGGTGCAAGCGCGGGCGCGGCGCGGGGGGTGAGTCCGGCCGCGAAGGAGCCAAGATCCTCGGCGTCCGCCGCCGGAGTCAGCGCCAGCAGCGTGAACCCGGCATCCCGCAGCAGACCAAGGGCCTCCGGCCAGGGTTCGAGCCGGGCGTAGGGGACGGCGAACACCTCCCCCATCGACACCCGCACGGAACGCCGGTAGAGCGGATCGGCGCAGCGCGGGCTCAGGAGCACCGCGTCCATCCCGAGTCCCGCGGCCGAACGGAAAATCGCCCCCAGGTTGGTGTGGCTCACGATGTCCTCACACACCAGTACCCGCCGGGCATCGACCAGGAGGTCGGCGGCGGCGCGGGGCGGCTGGCGGCCCATCGCCGCAAGCGCCCCCCGATGCACCTCGAAGCCGGTGATCGCCGCGAGCACGTCGGGTCCCGCGACGTACACCGGGACGTCAACGCCGAGGTCCGCGGGCACGGCCGCCAGGCGCGCCGGCGAGACCAGGACCGAGCGCGGCCGGTAGCCGGCCCGCAGCGCCCTGGTTATCACTCGTTCACCCTCGGCGATGAACAGCCCGTCGGCCGGCTCCCGCCGACGGCGCAGCGCGACGTCGGTCAACGAGATGTAGTCGTCGACCCGGGGATCACCCGAATCGTCGATCATGATGACTGGTGGGGTGGCCACGACCGTCACGCCGACCGTCACGCCGACCGGCCCGCCAGCCGACCCCGCACACCTGCTCACGTCACCTGGCACGCCACGACCTCCCGGGCACGGACGCTTCACCCGACCGTAACGTGCCGGCCGCAGAATCAGCGGCCATGGCCGATCCGCAGAAGGCCCCCACGCTGACGTCCGCCATGCCCGCCATGCCCACGTCCGCCACGCCCGCCGTCTCCCGTCCCGTCGCCGTTCCCGTTCCCGCCGACCTGGTCGTCGTCGGCGCCGAACTGGTCGCGACGGTGGACGCCGACCGCCGGGAGATCCGCGGCGGGTGGATCGCAGTGACGAACGGCCTGGTCAGCGCCCTCGGCGGTCCCGACGAGCCACCGCCTCCCGCCGTGCGCACGTTGCGGGCGGACGGCTGCCTGATCACTCCCGGCCTGGTGAACACGCATCACCACATGTACCAGAACCTCACCCGCGCGTTCGCTCCGGCCCTGAACGGCACGCTGTTCACCTGGCTGTCGACCCTGTACCCGCTGTGGTCCCGGCTGGACGAGGAGGCCGTGCACGTCTCCGCCTACGTCGGGCTCACCGAGCTCGCCCTCGGCGGTTGCACGACGACCACGGACCACCTGTATGTGCATCCGCGCGGGGGCGGAGACCTCGTCTCCGCCGAGATCGCCGCGGCGACGGCGCTGGGCATGCGCTTCCATCCCAGCCGCGGATCGATGTCGCTGTCGGTGAAGGACGGCGGACTGCCGCCCGACTCGGTGGTGCAGGACGACGACGAGATCCTCGCCGAGTCGGCCCGGCTGGTGGCCCGCCATCACGACCCCTCGCCGGGCGCCATGGTGCGGATCGCCCTGGCGCCCTGCTCACCGTTCTCGGTCAGCCCGGAGCTGATGCGGGCCACGGCGGAGCTCGCCGAGNCGCTCGACGTGCGGCTGCACACGCATCTCGCCGAGGACCCCGAGGAGGACGAGTACTGCCTCGCGCGGTTCGGCCGGCGTCCCATCGACCAGTTCGCCGAGGTCGGCTGGGGCGGCGACCGGGCCTGGGTGGCGCACTGCATCCGCCCGAACCCCGCCGAGGTGGCCCGGCTGGGCGCCTGGGGCACCGGGGTCGCGCACTGCCCGAGCAGCAACATGATCCTCGGCGGTGGGCTCGCCCCGGTCGCGGAGCTGCGTGCGGCGGGGGNACCGGTGGGACTGGGCTGTGACGGCTCGGCGTCGGCGGACTCGGCGTCGCTGTGGCTGGAGGCCCGCACGGCGATGCTGCTCGGGCGGCTGCGGCACGGCGCCGCGGCGATGTCGGCCCGGGACGCGCTGGAGATCGCCACTCGGGGCGGGGCCGGCTGCCTCGGCCGGGCCGGGAAGATCGGCGAGCTGTCCGTCGGGGCGGNGGGCGATCTGGTGGCATGGCCCCTCGACGGGGTCGGCTTCGCCGGGGCGCTGTCCGATCCCGTCGAGGCGTGGCTGCGCTGCGGCCCGGTCGCGGCCCGCCACACGGTGGTCGCGGGTCGCGCGGTCGTCCTGGACGGCCATCCGGTGCATCCCGACCTGTCGGCGATGCTCGCCCGCCACCGCGAGCTCGCCGCCGGCATGCAGGCAGCCTTTGACGATGCCGGCATCGCTGATGCCGGAACCGCTCCCGGCGCCGGGCGGGCCGCGGGTACGACGGGAGCCAGGGCGGCCGGGGCCCGGTGAACGCCGACGGGACCGACCCTGGTGGGATACCTCCGCGAGGTGTTTGATACAAAGCAATGGGCCAGTCCGGGTCGGTTGGCGACGTCACCCGTTCGGCCCCGGCGATGGCGTTCCGGCGACNCCCGCCGGGACGTCACCCCCCAGCAGCCGCCGCCGGTGCCGCGTATCGACCCCCCCGATCGGTGCGCATCGCACCGGCGGCGGCCTCGACCGGTCCAGGACCAGGGCGGCCGCGGGCCGGATGAACTGCGCGCCTTCGCCGTCCGCGTGGGCGTGCAGCTGTAGAAGCGGACAGGGGCATCCCGCCGGGGGAGGTATCCGGCGGTGTACGTGAGGCCGACACTGGGGGCATGCCGACGTTGCCGACCGATGTCGTCGCCCGTCTGACCGCCGCGCTCGCACCGATCGATACGGCGGTCATCGCTCGTCATCCCNGNGATCCGGGNACCCGCCAGCCGGTGCACACCTGCTACCTGCCCGCCGACCGGATGCGCCCGGACATCGTGCTGGCCTGGGGGGAGGCAGCCCGGGAGCTCCTGGCCGCCCGCGGCACCGACCCGGCCAGGCTCGCCGCCGCCACCGGGGGCGACCCGGACCCGGTCATCGCCGAGCCGGTCCACGCACACGTGCTGCACGCGCTGACCGTTGAACCGGTGCAGGATCTGCGGATCGACCTGGAGGACGGCTACGGCGTCCGGATGGACGACACCGAGGACGCCGACGCCGTCGCGGCGGCCGTCGCCCTGCGCGCCGCCGCGGCGGCGGACGCCCTGCCCGCGTCCTACGGCCTGCGGATGAAGTCGCTGGACCCGGCCCTCCGGGACCGGGGACTGCGCAGCCTGGACCTCTTCCTCACGGCGCTGGCCGGCGACGACGGCCCACCCGCCGGGTTGGTGCTGACCCTGCCCAAGGTGAGCGCCGCCGCGCAGGTCGCGGTCTTCGCCGATCTGCTCGCCGAACTAGAGCAACGCCTCGACATCGCCCCGGTGCCCTTCGAGGTGCAGGTGGAGACCCCGGCCGCGGTTCTCGCCCTGCCGGCGCTGGTCGAGACCGGTCTTGCACTGGGCCCTGGACGCCTCGTCGGGCTGCACGTCGGCACCTACGACTACTCGGCGGCTCTCGGCATCACCGCCGCGCACCAGGCCAGCGACCATCCGGCGGTGGAGTACGCCACCACGCTGATGCAGCTCGTCACCGCCGGCACCGGAATCCGGGTCGCGGACGGGTCCTCGAACCTGCTGCCGATCGAGAGCCCGACGGACGCGACGGAGGGCACCGCAACTACGGAGGGCACCGCAACTACGGAGGGCACCGCAACTGTCGAGGACACGGCGGGCCGAGGTGTCCACCGGGCCTGGCGGCGGCACGCCGAACTGGTGCGCCGCGCCTGGTACCGGGGCATCTACCAGGGCTGGGATCTGCATCCGGGTCAGTTGGTGAGCCGGCACGCGGCGGTGGCCGGCTGCCTGCTGGCCGGGCTCGACGAGGCGCTGGGCCGGCTTTCCTCCTATGCCACCGCGTACGCCACCACGTACGCCACCGCCCGGCATCCGGGAGCGGTCGCCGACGAGCCGGCCACCGGCCGCGCGCTCGCCGGGCACGTCCTGCGGGCGCTCGACGCCGGCCTGCTGGACGACGCGAGCCTGACCGCGGCTGGTCTCGACCGGGTGACGGTCAACCGCTTCGGCGGCAGACCGGTCGCCGCGGGTTGACGACACCCGTCATCCAGGGCGGGTCAGCTTCCCCGATAGGTCGAATAACCGAACGGAGCGAGCAGCAGCGGGACGTGATGATGACCCGCCGGGTCCTCGATCACGAACGCGATGGTCACCTCGGGAAAGAACGCCGAGCGGCTCGCGGTGTCGAAGACGAGCCGCCAGGGGCCTGGGATGGTCGCCGGCAGATCCGCCACCCGGCCGTCGTCGTCGGTGACGGCCTCGGTGACCGCGATCCAGCCCGTGGTCGTGCCGTCAAGGGTACGCACCGCCCGTTCCAACCGGAGCGGCAGCCCGGCGGCTGGCCGCCCCGTGGCCGTGTCCAGGACATGGGTGGACAGACTCACCACGCCTCCTCGGTCGCGTCCTCCGTCGCCGCGGCCCGGGTCGGGCCTCGACCATCCCACCATCCGGGCTGACCATCGCACCACACCGCTCCTGGTCGACCGTGGTGGATACGCCGGTACCCCCGGCTGTCGGCGCCTACTGGAACCGCTCCAACACTGTCGAGATCGACGTCGTCGGCACCGACCGGGAACCGGTCGCCAAGGAGCTGTACTTCCTCGGCTCCGTCGCATGGCTGGAACGCGCACCGTTCGATGACCACGACCTGGCGGCACTGCGGAAACACCGGGCGGCGCTCACGAACCTTCCGCTGCCATTGGTCGCCATCGGCCGCAGCGGAGTTGCGGCCACCGGTCTCGCCGCATCCTACGGCCCAGCCGAACTCATCACCGCCTGGCAGCAAAGATGAACAGTATTGTGCCACGGTCGTTCGACCTAGGCGCCGGTGATCAGGCGCCGGTGATCAGGCGCCTGATGCGCAGGGCCGTGATCTCAGCCTGCTGACCGGCCGCGATGCGCAGCTCGTCCGCGGGATCGTTGTCCAGCCGTGCCCGCAGCAGAGCGAGCATCTCCTCCGCGTCGCGGCCCGCCGCCCGGACCAGGAAGATGTAGCCGAAGCGCTCCTCGTAGGCCGCGTTTCCCTGCTCGAAGGCCGCCCTGACTTCCGCCGTCGCCTGGTCCATCGCCGCCTGCTCCCGTCGGGGGGCGTCGAGGGACACCACGGTCGCCCTCGCCGTGGTGGGCGGGGCGGGCGTGTGGGCCGGGCGCTCCCCGATCCGGGGATGCGCGGTGAACGCCTCCAGCCAGGCCGATGCGGGCAGGTTCCACCATTCCTGCTCGGCTGCCGGCAGCAGGGCCGCGAGGGTCCCGAAGGGCCGACGGGCCGCCACGGCCGCAGCCCAGTCCTCGGACTCGCAGCAGGCCAGCAGCTCCTCGCGAGCCGCGTCCGGGGACAACGCGTCGAACCAGCGCATCGCGAGCGCCTCCCGCCCGACGGGCGTCGGAGCGCCGGTGAGCCGCAGCCTCGCCAGCCCGCCGTCGGGTATCGCGTCGACCCGCACGTGGGTGGCCTGGATCGGGACCTCGAGATCGAAAAGGTGACGGGTGTTCGGCTGCACCCGGGTCCGCGGCAGCATCGGGTACCACTCGGTGATCGCGGTGACGTCGTCGGGGTCGAGAAGGTCGGGGTTGTCCGCCGCCCAGAGGGCCACCGCCCGGGGCGCGTTGCCGCGGAAGTGCCGGGTGTCAACCTCGGCCCGCACGATCGTGCCCTGCGTCGCGAGCCGGACCACCGCCCAGTCGTGGCCGTCCCCACGGCGCCGGCGGGTCTCCCAGCCCTCTCCCATCGCCCGGGCCTCACCCGAGGCGTTCAGGTTATGGCGGTCACCGTAGTGCATGTCGCTGGCGGCCACCACGACACCGCCCAGGTAGGCGGCGGCGAGATCGGAGGTCACCCGGTCGAACATCCGGGGGNCCGGCACCACCGTGCCATGCACGCGCAGCCGGGCGACTCCGCCATCCGGGTGGATGGTCAGGCGCAGATGGGTGATGCGGGTCCGGCCCTGGTCAGCCACCGGCAACACGTTGGCCGCGTCCGGCACGATCGGCGTCCGCGGCACCAGCGGGACCCAGGCCACGGACTCCTCGGCGACCTCCGCCGCGGAGGGATACCCGGGCAGGGTGGCGCCGTGCACCTCGACGGCCCCGGGAGCGTTGCCGGTGAAGTGGGTGGTGTCCACGGTCACCGCGTGGGCGATGCCGGGTGAGCCCAGCCGGATGATGGCCCAGTCGGATCCGGGAAGATCCCGCCGCCGACGGGTCTCCCAACCGTCGGTCCACTGGCCCCGTTCGGTGAACACGCCCGGCCGCACGATCGGCGGTTCGGGCAGCAGCATCCGTTCGGCGAACGCGAAGAACTCGTCGTTGACGGCCACGACCGTACCGCCGAAACGGGCCGCCGCGAGATCGACAAGATTCGTCAGGTCGGGCGCGTCGCTCATCGGGTCCTTTCACGGGGTCAACCAGCCGTACGAAACCGGACTGTTCACGTGTCGTCGGGTGGCCGCACGGCCCGTCACCACCGTGCGGACCGGATCAGGTCAGGACGGGACGACGTGTTAGCGGGGCGCAAAGCGTACTTCGGGCCTGCTCCCTCGGGAGTGGTCCGCGTCGGTGGGTGCATCGGATCACATCCGTGGGGAGGGCTCCGGTACGCCGGACGGTCCCGCGGCCCGGCCGGGTGATGCCTACCTCTCTAATAGCCGCCCCCGCGGAGGACGATCCCCGTCCGCTCGCCGCCCCCGCAGATAGGTCGCCAGCACCACCCCGTTCAACACGCGTCCGGCATAGGGGGTGAGCGGGTGGCGGTGGCGCAGCATCGAGGGCTCCACCAGGAACGACGCATCCGCGTCGAAGATCACCAGATCGGCGTCAGCGCCGATCGCGATGCGCCCCTTGCCGGCCAGTCCTACCAGGTCGGCCGGTCCGGCGCACATCCAACCGACGACGTCGGTGAGGGTGTGCCCCCGCGCCCGGGCCTGAGTCCAGACCGCGGGTAGCCCGATCTGGACAGACGCGATGCCACCCCACGCCGCCGCGAAATCACCGGCGTCGATCTGCTTCAACGCGGGAGTGGACGGCGAATGATCAGTGACGATCCCGGCGAACAGGCCCTGGGCCACCCCGTCCCACAACCGGTCCAGATTCCTGCTGTCCCGGATGGGAGGTGCGCACTTGAAGACGGTAGCTCCGTCGGGGACCTCCTCGGCCGTGAAGGTCAGGTAGTGCGGGCACGTCTCCACCGTCATCGGCAACCCCGCGTCCCGCGCCGCGAGCACGTCGTCGAGGGCATCGGCCGCCGCCAGATGCAGCACGTGCAGGCGGGCACCGGTGGCGGCGGACAGCGCCGCCAGCGCGGCCACGGCCTCGGTCTCCGCGGCCGGCGGGCGCGACGCCAACCAGCTGGCGAAGGCCCGCCCCACGGTGGGAGGTGCCAGGGCGAGAACGGAGGGCGCCTCGGCGTGCACGACGGTGAGGGCCCCCATCCGGGCGGTGCGCCGGGCGGCGGCCCCGAGGACGTCCATCGAGACGTGCGGGAACTCCTCGACCCCCGACGGGGCCAGGAAGGCCTTGAATCCGAAGACCCCGGCGCCGTGCAGGGCGGCCAGATCATCGAGGTTGCGGGCGTCGGCGCCGATGATGCCGCCCCAGAAGCCGACGTCGANGGCGACCTGGCCGGCCGCCACCGCACGTTTGGCGGCCAGGGCGGCGAGCGAGGTCGTTGGCGGAACGGAATTCAGCGGCATGTCGATGATCGTGGTGACACCACCGGCCGCGGCGGCCCGGGTCGCGGTCGCGAACCCCTCCCACTCGGTCCGCCCCGGTTCGTTGATGTGCACGTGGGAGTCGACCACGCCGGGAAGCAGAGCCAGCTCGCCGAGGTCCGTGACCAGGGTCCCGGGAGGGATCTCGTCCGCGGCGGTGATCGCGGCGATCCGGCCGTCCGCGACGTGCACGGCTGCCGGACGCTCGCCCCCGGGCAGCACGACTCGCCGTGACCGTAGCGCCTGTGGCCGCTCCGGCAGAACGTCCGCGGTGGGCTCGTTCATGCCGCCGGAACACCTTGTCCCGGCGTCGTCGGAGGCGCGGTCGTCGGAGGCGCGGTCGTCGGAGGCGCGGTCGTCGGAGGCGCGGTCGTCGGAGGCGCGGTCGTCGGAGAGATGGTGACGAGGTCCTCGGGTCGCACCGGAACGCGCCGCAGATCCCGTCCGACGGCGACCCGGATCGCCGCGATGATCGCCGGGGTCGCGGTACAGGTAGGCGCCTCCCCCACGCCCTTCACCCCGTAGGGCGCATCCGGCTGCGGATGGGTGACGGCGACGAAATCGAGGTCCGGGACGTCGGCGATGGTCGGCAGCAGATAGTCGTGAAACGTGGGATTGACCACCACCCCGTCCACCGTGACCAGCTCCTCCATGACGGCGAGGCCCAGCCCCTGGGCAGTTCCCCCCTCGACCTGACCACGCAGCGCCAGGGGGTTGAGCACCGTACCGCAGTCCTGGGCCAGCGCCATCGACACGACCCGCACGAGACCGAGGTCGACATCGACATCGACAACCGCGCGGTGCGCCGCGGCGGCGAAGGCCACGTGCGGATCGCCCTGTCCGTCGGCGTCCAGCGCGGAGGTACGCCGGTGGTGGAAGGTGTACTCCGCTTCGATCGGCCCGTCGGCCAGCGCCTCGGCGAGCGGAACCCGCAACCCGGCCTCCACCCCGACGATCTCCCCGGCGTTGACGGTCAGCGTCCGTCGAGGTGCCTCGACGACCTCCGCGGGCAGCCCCGCGGTGCGGGCGACCCGGGCGAGCAGGCGATCGGCGACCGCGGCGCAGGCTCCGCGCACGGCGCCTCCGCTCATCCAGGTCTGCCGGGACGCGCTGGTCGATCCGGCACTGCCGACCGCGGTGTCCGCGGGCGCCAACACGACCTGTTCGACGCCGAGCTCGGTGCGGGCGATCTGCCCCGCGATCGTCACAAACCCCTGGCCCACCTCGGCGCACGCGCTGTGCAGCCGGACCCGTACCGTTCCGTCCTCAGCCAGCTCCAGGCGGGCACGGGCGACGGAGGAGTCGTCCATGCCCTCCGAGAAGAGCAGGTTCTTGTAGGCCAGGGCGTAGCCGACCCCCCGACGGACCCGGCTCGGTTCGGCCGCGGCCGGTCGGCCGCCGGGCAACGCGGTCACNGCGACGTTCGCCGGCATCGCCGGCGGGAGCGGACGCGAGGCCACCGCCTCGATGACCTCCCGCGCCGGCAGCGGTGCGCCCATCACCTGACCGGTGGGCAGCACATCCCCCGGTCGGACGGCATTGCGGACGCGCAGGTCCACCGGATCCATGCCGAGGGCGTCGGCCAGCCGGTCCATCTGGGCCTCGTGACCGATGGTCACCTGCGGCACCCCGAACCCCCGCATGGCGCCGCACGGGGGGTTGTTGGTCCGCACGACGACTCCGTGCAGGTGGGCGTTCGGGACCCGGTACGGACCCGCGGCATGGGTGACCGCGTTCGCCAGCACCGCCGGCGAGGACGACGCGTAGGCACCGCCATCCAGCACCAGCCGTGCCCGCACGCTGACCAGGTTTCCGTCGGCGGTGGCGCTGTGCTGGAACCACATCCGGGCCGGATGCCGGTGCGGATGGCCCAGGAAGGACTCAACCCGGTCGTAGGCGATCCGCACCGGAAGCCCCGTAGCCCGGGCGAGCAGGGCGCCGTGGATCTGAAGGGTGACGTCCTCCCGGCCGCCGAAGGCACCCCCCACACCGGCCAGGGTGAGACGGACGAGCTCCTCCGGGAGACCGAGGCAGGCCGCGATCTGCTCCCGGTCCGAATGCAGCCACTGGGTCGCCACCCGCAGGTCCACCCCACCATCGGCGGCCGGCATCGCCAGGGCCGCCTCGGGAGCAAGAAACGCCTGGTCCTGCATCCCGACGAGGTACTGGTCCTCGACCACCACCGGGCCGAGCGCGTCGGGATCCCCGTGGCGCAGCTCGATCTCGCGGTACAGGTTGCCCGCCGGATGCAGCGGCTCGGCATCCGGCTGCCATACCCGGTCGGGGTCGGTCGAAGGTGCCAGCGGCTCGTAGTCCACCTCGATCGCGGCGAGCGCCCGGCGCGCGGTCCGGACGTCAACCGCGGCCACGGCGGCGACCGGCTCCCCTGCGTACCGAATCTCGGTCGCGGCGAACACCGGCTGGTCGGCGACGATCAGCCCGTAGGTGGCCATGCCGGGGACGTCGGCGGCGGTCACCATCCCCACAACGCCGGGCAGCCGGCGCGCGGCGTCGACGTCGACGCGCCGGATCCGCGCCCGGGCATGGGGCGATCGCAGGGTGCGGGCGTGCACCATCCCCGGAACACGCAGATCACCAACGTAGGAGAAGCTACCGGTCACCTTGTCCGGCCCATCCGGACGACGCACCGGACGACCGATCCCCAGACTCATCGCCCCACCCCCCGGTGGGGCGGAGCAGGTGCATCCCCCGAAAGTAGGGTGCCCCGCTCAGCCTGCACTGTTCTGATGGCAGCGAGTATCCGGCCGTAACCCGTGCACCGGCAGATGTTGCCGGCCAGCGATTCCCTGATCTCCTCCTCGTCCGCATCCGGCCGCCGGGTGAGCAGGTCCGTCACCGCGACCACGAACCCGGGGGTGCAGAAGCCGCACTGCACGGCACCCTCCTCAAGGAACGCCGCCCGCACGGCCCTGGCGGGTCCCGCCGTCCTCAGACCGGCAACGGTGCTCACCTGGGCGTCGTTGGCGTCCGCGGCGAGCACCGTGCAGGACGCCACCAACCGGCCGTCCAGGAGAACGGAGCAGGCACCGCAGCGCCCCTGCTCACACGCGTCCTTCACCGAGGTCACCCCGATGACGTCCCGCAGGACGGTGAGCAGGGAGTCCCCGATCCAGGCGCCGGCCACCGTGTGCAGGAAGCCGTCGACATGGAGGTGATATGGCGCGACGACGCCGTCGTCCGGCCAGGACGACCCGGCCGGCGGTCCGGCCGGCGGTCCGGCCGGGACTTCCCTCGCGAAACGGGCGGTCATGGCCGGACGTCCCGCTCGACTCGGGGGTCCACCGGCGCCCCCGCGGCATCCAGGCATCGGGTGAACGCCCGGGCGGCCAGCACGCCGGCAGCATGCCGGNGGTAGTCGGNGGAGNCCCGCGGACCCGCCGCGAGCTCCGGCCCGACCCGCGAGACCGCCTCGCTTACCAGCTCACCGAACCGGCGGGCCGCCGACGAGGACGCGGCCCCTGCGGACCAGTCCACCGCGTCGTGTGCGAACCGCTCGGCGACGGTCATCCGGATCGGCAGCCGACCCACCCCCCCGATCGCGCAGGCCAGTCGATGGCGCATCCGGTCGACGAGGACGGCGCACGACACCAACGCCTGGTAGGCGGCCTGCCTGCCCCCAATCTTGAGATAGCTCTGCGGTCCGGCCGGCCGCGGCAGCCTTACCGCGGTGACCAGGGCGTCGGGGGCGAGCCCGTCGGCGAGGAACGCGGGCAGCGTCATCCGGCCGGGTCCGCGCGGCGAGGCCACGAGGATCTCGGCGTCCGCGGCGGTGAGGAAGGTGAGCAGGTCACCGGTGGGACGTGCCGAGCCCAGCGCGCCACCGACCGTGCCGAGGTTGCGGATCTGCGCGGAACCGACCACCCGGGCGGCGAGGGCGAGGCCGGGCGACAGTGACCAGCCCGCGAGGTCGGTGTAAGTCACGCCCGCACCGACGGTGAGCGAATCCGCCCCGGCGCCGCGGACCCGCAGTTCCAGGACCCGGCGCAGGGCGACTACCGCCCCCGGCCGACGCTCGCCGGACCGGAGGGCGGGGACGAGATCGGTGCCGCCGCCCAGCAGATCGACCGCCCTGCCAGCGTCATGGGCGGTCGCCAGCATCTCCACTGCCTCCCCTACCGTACGTGGACGGAACATGACGGCCGTCGCACCGCTAGTCGTCACAGCGGCCTCCCCCGCCCGATCCGACCAATGGTCCGACCAGTGGAAGGAAGCGCGGGAGGGGATGACGCGGGAAGCCAGCCGGCGATCCGGGGGTCAGGCAGGCGGACGAACGCTGCATAAGAACCGACCATAACGGCGGAAGGTTACGTGGATGTTCATCAAGACAGACGCTCAGTGACGTAGTTCTGATCTTGCTTGGCGGCAGCGTTCATCACCTCACCTGCGCTATCTCACCCGTGTTATCGCCAGCTTCCACTCGCACCGACCCAGACCAACACCCCCAACGTTACCCAGTGTTACCTTACCGATGCTGGCGCGAACTGTGGAGAGGGATGCGACAGGTTTGAGGTGGACATGTCACGCCGTCTATCGACCCGGCGCTGCGGCACGGCTGGCGCTTCGTGGCCTCGGGTGAGTGCACCACGCTCCCCGCCCTGGGCCCCGGAGCGCCCGCTGATCCAGCGACGCCGGTCAGGGTCGGGTGTGGAGGTCAGGGCCGGGTGTAGAGGGCGCAGCCCCATCCGGCCAGCGTGCGCAGCGGGAACGGCAGCCGGCAGCCGAGATCGGCTGCGGCCGTGTCCACCGCGGCCAGCTCTCCCAGCACCGCCTCCCAGGGTGCGTCACTCATCACCCCGAGCAGGGGCAGCGCGCACGCCGCCCGCACCCAGCCCTGGTCGACCACCACGTAGCCCCCGCCCATGCCCTCGAGGGCCCGAGCGGCGGTCACCATGTCGTCGTCCCGCGCCCCGACGACGATCAGATGCCCCGGCGGCTCCGCCGTCGTGACCGCGAGCGCGCCCCGGGTCAGCCCGCACCCGCGGAGCAGCCCGACGTCGATCTCGTCCGAGGAGCCGTCCCGACCGAAAATTGCGATCTTGAGAAGGTCCCGAGACGGATCGGCTACCGCCCAGCCGTCCCGCAGGGTGGGTTCCACCCGCACGGTACGGAGTCCACGCGGGTGGGAGAGGCCGGAGACCTGGCCCGTCCCGGTCATCCGCAACGCCCGCGCTGGTCCACCGACGGGCGGCGCCGTCCCCGGGTCGCGGGGGGGATCGACGCTCACCACGACCACACTGGCATCCTGCCGGTGGGACCGTCGCAGGCCGAGTGATGTGAAGGAGCCGGCGTGCAGGTTCGCCGGGAGTCGTGTCCGGCTGGTGGCCCAGGCGGGCGAGATGTCGAGGTTGTCGAACAGGGGTCGGCCGCATTCCGCGGCGATCCGGCCACCCGCCACCACCACGTCGGGCGGCGCGGTTCCGGCCAGGGAGGAGACGACCTGGAGATCAGCGAAGCGGGTGGGCGCGATTGACCCCAGGGTGGGTTCCAGATCGTGCCTGCGGGCGGGGAGCAGGGAGAACCGCCGGATGGCGTCGATCTGGCCCATCCCCCGACCGACCGCGAGTCGCACGTCGTGATCGAGATGCCCGACCGTGGCAAGCTCCGCGACCGATCTGGCCCTGCCCCGGACCGGCTCGGCCCCGCTGCCGGCCGCCCACAGCAGACCGCCGGCCTCCGTGGCGGACGACTTGACGGGCGCCGCCCCTACCGAGGACAGCGCGGTCAGCGCGGAGGCGGGCGGTATCGGAGGCACCTCGACGACCGGGGCTGCGGGCGCCCCGGTCCCGGGGACCTGCCTCCCGGGCACCTGCCCCGCTCGGACCAGCACCCGCAACGGGGTCGAGGATCCCGTCACCAGATCCACACCGCGCAGACCGCCCAGCGCGACCAGGACGGCCGGGTCGGTCACCAGGGTGACGGTTCCCCGCGGGACGATCAGGCGAGCCAGTTCCCCCGGAGTGAGCAGCGTCTCCTCGACACGCAGGCCGGCGTCGACATAGGCCGGCAGGACGAATCTGCCGGCGGCGTCGAGCGAGCGCCGACCCGCCAACGTTCCCGGCTTCGTGACCGCGGCGATGTAGCACCCCACGATCAGGATGTCCCGCGCGGCCACGGCACCGCTGTGGACGGCGACGACAAGCCCACCGCGTATGACGAGGTCGGCTTCCTCCTCACCCGCGGCCACCCGACGCAGTCGAGCGAGCTGTGCCTCGGACGGACGCAGCAGGTCCGCGCCGACCACGGGTGCCTGCCCGGTCGGACCAGGAGCCGCCGCCGGATCACGCGGGTCGACCGCGGGAGCGGTGGTGGAGGTCGTGCCCGACGCCGCCGTGCGGGCCGGGGTCGCCGATCGGTGGGGCGTGGCAGAGGAGACGGTCGGCTGGGACGCTCCGCCGGACACCGTCATCAGTCGGGGTCCCCGGCTGGAGCGTTCGGCGTTCATGGCGGCCTCTCGTCTGCCGGTCAGCACCGAGTCTGCATCCGATGGCGGCACGCCCGGAACGGGATCACGTATGACCAACGGCGAAATCACCCCCATTACTTCCTTTACTCCAAGACAAGCCGGGTGTCCCCGGAGTCGGCGGACCGGCACCACCCGCCGGGAGGGCGGCGATGGCGTGATTGTTGTTTGCCACGTGTCATTACCCACCATGCGCCGGAGCCAGCCGGTAACGCGGGTGGAACACCATGTTGACCAGGGACGGGAAGAACACGACGATCCCGGCGATCATGCCGACCGCGGCGCGGCCCCGCCCGAAGACCAGTGTGAGCAACCGAACCCCTGTCAGCCTCATTCCGGGCGTACCCCCACCTGCCGGTCGGTCCGACCGGCCCGAGCGGTTCCCCGGACGCCAGAGCGGTTCCCCGGACGCTAGAAAGGATGCGTATCGGTCCCATCGCGCCCGGGTGAATTACCAGTAACTCCATTCTTACTGTTGACGGAACCACGCTCCCGCGGCGTCCCCGGCAATGTCGGGACAGAAACCTGGACNAAACTTTTCTTGGGTTGCGAGAGCGTCGCCGTTCACCTGACCGTCACATTGCGCCCCGATATGTCCGACGAGCATCGGGGCCGGAGCGTCGCCGGCATGTCGTGGACCGCGCCGAACCGAACCAGGCCGGCGGCATTCCCCGACCTGCTAGGCTTCGCATTCGTGCTGCTGAGCCCCCATGAACAGGAACGACTGCTGATCCATGTGGCGGCCGGGCTCGCCCGTGAACGGCGAGCCCGTGGGCTGCGGCTGAACCATCCCGAAGCGACCGCGATCATCACCTCGTTCCTGCTGGAGGGCGCGCGGGACGGTCGCGGCGTCGCGGACCTGATGAGCGCCGGGCGAACCGTGCTCACCCGGGACGACGTCATGGAGGGCGTGCCGGAGATGCTCGGCGAGGTGCAGGTCGAAGCCACCTTCCCGGACGGCACCAAGCTGGTCACCGTCCACCGGCCGATCCCGTGATCCCCGGGGAGATCCTGACCGGCGACGATCCCGTCGAGATCAACGCCGGACGCCCGGTACGCACGGTGCTGGTCCGTAACATGGGCGACCGGCCGGTGCAGGTCGGCTCGCACTACCACTTCGCCGCGGCGANCCCCGCTCTCGACTTCGACCGGGCGAGTGCCTGGGGCCACCGGCTCGCGGTGCCCGCCGGCACCGCGGTCCGCTTCGAACCCGGCGTGGAACGCGAGATCGAACTGGTGCCGCTGGCCGGCGCCCGGGTCGTGCCGGGCCTGCGGCCGGAATCGGCCGGCCCGTTGGACGCCGCGAGCGGCACCCGGATTGCGGACACCGCGACGATCGAGGATATATCGGGCTTTCAGGGAGAGGGTTCGTGAGCCGACTCGACCGCTCCCGCTACGCGGCGCTGTACGGCCCCACGGTCGGCGACCGTATCCGGCTCGCGGACACCGACCTGTTCATCGAGGTGACGGAGGACCGCAGCCGCGGGCCGGCGGGCACCGGGACCGGTGACGAGGCCGTCTTCGGGGGCGGCAAGGTCATCCGTGAGTCGATGGGGCAGTCCCTGGCAACCCGCGCCGAGGGTGCGCCCGACCTCGTCATCACCGGCGCCGTCGTTCTCGACCACTGGGGTGTGGTCAAGGCCGACGTGGGGATCCGCGATGGCCGGATCGTCGCGCTGGGTAAGGCCGGCAACCCGGACACAATGGACGGCGTCCATCCCGAGCTGGTGATGGGGCCCGGCACCGAGATCATCGCCGGTAACGGGAAGATCCTCACCGCCGGCGCGGTGGACTGCCACGTCCATCTGATCTGCCCGCAGCAGGTTCCGGAGGCGCTGGGCGCCGGCATCACCACGCTGATCGGCGGCGGCACCGGCCCGGCCGAGGGCACGAAGGCGACGACGGTGACGCCNGGATCCTGGAACCTGGCGCGGATGCTGTCCGCGCTGGACGACTGGCCGGTCAACGTTGTCCTGCTCGGCAAGGGCAACACGGTCAGCGACGAGTCGATGTGGGAACAGCTGCGCGCCGGGGCGGCCGGCTTCAAGCTGCACGAGGACTGGGGGACGACGCCGGCCGCAATCGACGCCTGCCTGCGGGTCGCCGACGCCGCCGGCGTCCAGGTTGCGCTGCACTCCGACACCCTGAACGAGGCCGGCTTCGTCGAGGACACGCTGGCCGCCATCGCCGGCCGGGCGATCCATGCGTACCACACCGAGGGGGCCGGCGGCGGGCATGCCCCGGACATCATCACGGTCGCGGCCGCCGGCAACGTGCTGCCGTCATCGACGAATCCGACCCGCCCGCACACCGTCAACACCCTCGACGAGCACCTCGACATGCTGATGGTCTGTCACCATCTCAACCCCAGCGTGCCCGAGGACCTGGCCTTCGCCGAGAGCCGGATCCGGCCGTCGACGATCGCCGCCGAGGACATCCTGCACGACCTGGGCGCGATCTCGATGATCGGTTCGGACTCGCAGGCGATGGGCCGGATCGGCGAGGTCGTCCTGCGTACCTGGCAGACCGCGCATGTGATGAAGCTCCGGCGCGGGTCCCTGGCCGGCGACGATCGGGCCGACAACACCCGGGCCCGACGCTACATCGCCAAGTACACGATCTGCCCGGCGGTGGCGCACGGCCTGGACGCGGAGATCGGCTCGGTGGAGCCCGGCAAGCTCGCCGACCTGGTGCTGTACGACCCGGCGTTCTTCGGGGTGCGGCCGTCGCTGGTCCTCAAGGGCGGGTTCATCGCCTGGGCCGCGATGGGCGATGCGAACGCCTCCATCCCGACCCCGCAGCCGGTGCTGCCCCGGCCGATGTGGGGAGCCGCCCGTGGTCCGGCCGCCGCGTCGTCGTTGATCTTCGTTGCCCCGGCGGCGATCGAGGACGGGCTGCCCGGACGGCTGGGGCTCGCCACCCCGGTGGTGCCGGTCGCGGATGTGCGCCGCCGCGGCAAGGCGGATCTTCCCGAGAACACCGCGACACCGGACATCCGGGTGGACCCCGACACGTTCACCGTCACGGTGGACGGTGAGGCGATCGAGGCGGATCCGGTGAGCGAACTCCCGATGACCCAGCGCTACTTCCTGTTCTGAATGTTCTGATTCTGAGTGTTCTGACGGTTCTTACCACGGCTGTCACTGCGTATCCAGAGGCTTCCGGGCCCGATGAATGTAAACGCCACAGCGGTTCGGACACTGACTAACGCCGGGAGCGGCTACGGTGACGATTGAGGGCGATACCGCACGGGACGGCGGGACCGAGGACGTGGCTGGTCCGACCGGGCGATCCGGACGGCGGGCGACGCTGCTGGTCCTCGCGGACGGCCGGATGCCCACGGGAGGTCACGCCCACTCGGGCGGTGTTGAAGCAGCGGTGACGGACGGGAGTCTGGCGAACCTGTCCGACCTGGCGGCCTTCCTCGTCGGACGGCTCACCACGACCGGCCTGGTCGCCGCGGCCTTCGCGGCCGCAGCCTGCCGGGCCGGCACGCAGCCGGGTCCCGCGACGCGGGCGCCACACGCCGACCACGTCCCCACCGCATCCGTCACACCCGTCACCATCGTCACACCCACCACCATCGCCACCTTGGACGCCGAGCTCGACGCCCGGATGCCCTCCCCCGCCCAACGCGACGCGAGCCGGGCTCAGGGGCGCACGCTGCTGCGAGCGGGCCGGGCCGCCTGGCCCGTGCCGCCCGGTCCACGTGCACCGCACCACCCGTGCGCACTAGGCATGGTCGCCGCGGGCGCGGGCCTGCGTCCCTCGGACGCCGCCCTGGTCGCCGCCCACACCACGGTCACCGGACCCGCGACCGCCGCGACCCGCCTGATGGGGCTGGACCCCTTGGCCGTCACCGCCGTGCTCGCCCGGCTCGCCGACGAGGTCGAGGCGATCGCGCTGGCCGGCGCGGAGGCTTCCCGACGCCCGCCCCGGCTGCTGCCCGCCGTCACCGGTATCCGCCTCGATCTCCTGGCCGAACGGCACCGCACCACGGCGCTACGGATGTTCACATCCTGACCGGTGCCCGCCGACTCGTCGTCATCGGTCCCAGACCCGGCCCGTCGGCTACTCGCATGGTCGGCTACTCGGCCGATCGCGATCGCGCGGCGCCGGGTGGACCCGCGGGCGCCGGCCGATCCCGTCGCCCCCGGCTGGCACCATGGCAGCCATGAGACGGGGGGTCATCCTGGGCGGGGTCGCGGCCGGGCCGGAGGGCCCCCTCGTCACGGCCGCCCGAACGGGCCGCACGGCCGTACGGGCACGGGCCGTCATCCGGGTCGAATCGGCTCCGGACGGCACGGCGAGGCTCATCGAGTTGCGCTCCGACGTGCCGATCGTCCTGCGCCAGACCGGAGCATCCCCTGGTCGGACCAGGGCCCCGTCTACGGTGCCCGCGCTATCCGCGGACGCGCTGCCGACCGCGACGGTTCACCTGGTCAACGCGACCGCCGGACCGCTGGCGGGTGATGATCTGGGACTCGACATCTCCGTCGGCAGCGGGGTGCGCCTGGTGGTGCGTTCGGTGGCCGCGACGGTGGCCCTGCCCGGTCACGGGCCCGGGCCGTCCCGCTTCACCGTGTCGGCACGGGTGGCCCCGGGTGGCGCGCTGGACTTCGCGCCGGAGCCGACCGTCGCGGCGCGGGGCTCGGACCATCTCCTGGTGACCGATGTGCACTTGGCGACCACGGCCTGGCTACGGCTGCGCGAGGAGATCGTGCTGGGCCGATTCGGGGAGACGACCGGATCGATACGTAGCACCCTGCGGGTGGACATGGACGCCCATGCGGAGGTGGATCCGCCATCCGAACCGACCCCCCTGCTGCGCCAGGATCTCGTCCTCGGTCCCGAGATACCTGGCCTGACCGGACCAGCCCTCCTCGGCTCGGCTCGTGCCCTCGGGTCGCTCCTCGTCGCGGGGCCCGATCCGGTGGGCTCTCCGGCAGCCCGGCGGGAGTCCGTGCCGGCAAAGAGGGCGGAATCCGGCGCGCAAGCGGCCGTCGCGGACGGGGTGGCGCTGCTTCCCCTGGCTGGTCCGGGTTATCTCATCTCCGCCCTTGCCGAGAATGCGGTTACTCTCCGACGTCGTCTGGAACAAGGGCCGGCTCCTGCCACGGTCTGACTCGGACGGGCAGTCAGGCGCGGGTGCGGTGCCGTAGAGCCGATAGAACAGCGCGACCGCCTGTCCGGCGCGGGCCCGGCGGTTACTGTCGCGGTCCAAGCCGGAGGCCGACCCAGCAGGGCGACGATCTGCCTGTCGCGGATGGTGAGGCCGACCGCCAGCCGGTCCTGTTCGACTGTCCCGGCCGGGATGGATGACTCACTCACGCGACGGAGCGTTCCTAGCCACCGCCCTCTACCGACTCGGCCACGGCACCCCGTCCTAGCTCGGGACCACCGGCTAGGTCCGGGGCTGATCGGTCGATCCGCCCCGGACCGGCGGCGAGGCCGATGACGATGCGGGCCACCGCGTGGGAGTGGGCGTCGGTATGGACGTAGGCGTGGGGGAAGCCGGCGCCACGGCCGGCGCGGGGACCGCCGAGGATGTCGCCATTACCAGGGGTGTTGCGGGCACCGTGGACGAGGCGGATGGCAAAGCCGATGAGCCGCCGGCGGAGGCCGATGAGCCGCCGGAGTCGGGCGGCCCGGCCACCGAACCCTCACGCCGTTCACCCGGGCCGTTCGGATACTCGGGGGCGGCGGCCGGGGCACCGTGATCCTGGTAGGTACGTCCCTTCCAGGCCGCTCCCCGCCCGGCCCGCTTGAGCCGCGCCGAGTCCACCGTCATCGCGAGGTACAGCACGGCCACTCCGGGGAGCAGCAGGGCCAGCGGCAGCGGCTGACAATAGTAGCNGGTCATCGGCAGATAGGTGACAGTCATGATCAACCAAGCGATCCCACCGACGAGAGCCGTGGCGACGTCGCCGGTCACGATGCCCACGATGGTCGCGACCACTGGGATGACGAAGACCAGGCTCAGTCCCAACACGGTCCCGACCAGCAGCGACGGGGAGTGCCGCAACTGCGCATAGGCGCTGCGGGACACCATCTTCCACAGATCCGCGAGCCGCGGATACGGGCGCTGGCTGTGGACCTGCTCGGCGAGTCCGAGCCACGTCCGCCCGCCCGAGCGCTTGATGATCCGCGCGATCGCCACGTCGTCGATGACGGCGCCGCGCACCTCCGCCAGTCCACCGGCCGCCGCAAGGGCCTCCCGGCGGATCAGGGAGCATCCGCCGGCCGCGGCGGCCACCCGCGAACCCGGCCGGTTCGACCACCGGAACGGGTACAGCATCGCGAAGAAGTGCACGAAGGCCGGGACGATCAGACGCTCCCAGCCGGTCTGCACCCGTAGCACGGCCATCTGCGACACCATGTCCAGCTTCTGGGAGGTCGCCGACTCGACGAGCGCGGTCAGCGATCCCGGGCGGTGGGAGATGTCCGCGTCGGTGAGGAGCAGGAAGTCGACGTCGCCAGCGCACTCGATGCCCCGCCGCAGCGCCCACAGCTTCCCGGTCCAGCCAGTGGGGGGTTCGGTGGATGTGGTCATGGCCGGCGTCACGTTGGTCTCACCACGCGCGGCGGCCTGTTCCGCCAGGTCCCGGGCAACCTCCGTGGTCCCGTCGGTGGAACCGTCGTCCACCAGGATCAGCTGGACAGGACCGGGATAGTCCTGGGCAAGCAGCGTCGGAAGCGTCACGGGAAGCACGTCGGCCTCGTCCCGAGCCGGCACGACGATCGCCACACTGGGCCAAGCGGTCGGCGCCTGCCGGGATGGCAGGCGCTGATCGGTCCGCCAGAAGAACCCATGGCCGACGGTCAGGTAGAGCCAGGCGAGCAGAGAGGCAACGGCGACCCACAGCAGCACTGTCACAGAAAGTGATACTGCCACGGGCCCCTCAAGGGCGTGCGGGCGCCCTGGGTAATGCGGGGTTACAAGGCTTCCGTCCCGGTCTGGCCGAGCCGGTATGGAGATCTCCCCCCCGAAACTCTCCTGCCGCGCCACCATGAAATCCCAGGCCTCCGGCCGGCGGCGGGGTAGCCGACATGAGCATCGACGATGGTGCCCACCACGCCCCGCGGCAACAATGAGCACCTCCCGTAACCTCATGATCGACAGGGGTGATCGGAGATACCCGGCTGCAACCAGTTGAAAACGAAAAGTGATCGGCGATGCGCGACGAACGGCTGGCGAGGGCGCGACCAGGGGGCGAGGCAACAGCCACGGATCGGCGTCCGTCGGCGGTTGCGGGNGCATCGGAGCAGCTTCGTCACGACCAGGCCCGCTCGTGCCGGGACGGTAGTGGGTACAACGGCCTCGGCTACACCATAATCAAGGGGTGACACGAAGCCGTCGTACCGAGCAGACGGCTGACACCCGTCAGGCCCTGATCTCCGCCGCCCGCCGTCGGTTCGCCGAACAGGGGTTCGCCTCCACCGGCACCGAGGAGATCGTCGCCGACGCGCAGGTCACCCGCGGCGCGCTTTATCACCACTTCCGCGACAAGGCCGCACTGTTTCGCACCGTGATGGAACAGGTCGCGACGGAGGTGGCCGAACAGCTCGTCGCCGGTGAACTTGCCCGGGACGCGGAGCTTCCCAGCGACGCCTGGANGCAGCTCCGGTCCGGGTTCCAGTCCCTGCTCGACATCTCCACCGCGGACAGCGACTTCCAGCGCATTGTCCTCGTCGACGGTCCGGCCGTGCTGGGCAACGACGCCTGGGATGCGCTCGTTGAGAAGCACGGCTACCGGCTGCTCTCGGAGTGGCTGGAGCGCGCGATGGCCGAGGACCGCATCGACCCGCTGCCAGTGGTCCCGCTGACCAGGCTGGTCGCCGCCCTGCTGTCGGAGGCGAGCATCTACACCGCCGGCGCCGCGGACCCGGACACCGCCCGCCTCGAGGTCGGCACCGTGCTCGACCGGCTGCTGCGCGGGCTCGGCCGCGGTGGCGATCTCGCCGAGCAGCCGCCGGTCAGTGCCGACGGCGGCGCCGGCTCCCGCGGGACCGCCGGCTAAGGCCGGCTGGCGTCGTCAACGCCAGCGAAACCCTGCTCCCGCCGGCCCTGCTCCCGCCGACGCGAGGCGGGGCGGCACAGACGACGACCGCCCCGACCGGGTGAACCCGGTCGGGGCGGCGACCTGCCGGCCGGACGACGTCACCTGACGGTGACGGTGGCGCCGTGAGCCGGCTCAGACCACGATGAGCCAGCTCAGACGCTGCGGGCCGCTCGGATGGACTCCTTGAGGGAACCCATGGTGGCCAGCACCGCGGAGGTCTCATAGCCGCAGTGCGCCATGCAGTTCGCGCACCGCGGGTCCTTGCCACGACCGTAGGCGTCCCAGTCGGTGGTCTCGACGAGCTCCTTGTAGGACGAGACGTACCCGTCACTCATCAGGTAGCAGGGCTTCTGCCAGCCGAAGAGCGAGTAGCTCGGGATGCCCCACGCGGTGCAGCTGAGCTCCCTCTTACCCTCCAGGAAGTCCAGGAAGACCGGCGAGTGGTTGAGCCGGAACTTCTTGCGCCGGCCGTCCGCGAAGACCTTCGAGAACATCTCGCGGGTCTCCTGGACCCCCAGGAAGTGCTCCTGGTCGGGCGCCTTCTCGTAGGCATAGCCGGGTGAGAGCTGGATCTGGTCGACCTTGAGGTCGTCGTTGAGGAACGTCAGGATGTCGATGACGTCCTGCGGGCTGTCGTTGTTGAAGAACGTCGAGTTGGACCCGACCCGGAAGCCCGCGGCCTTCGCCGCGTGGAAGGCACGGACGCACTCGTCGAACGTGCCCTCCTTCTCCACCACCGCGTCGTGCCGCTCACGCAGACCGTCGATGTGCAGGACGAAGGTGAAGTACGGCGACGGGGTGAAGTTCTTGAGCTTCTTCTGGAGCAGCAGCCCGTTCGTGCAGAGGATCACGAACTTCTTGCGCTTGACCAGCTGGTTCACGATCTCGTGGATCTGCGGGTGCATCAGCGGCTCGCCGCCCGCGATCGCGACCACCGGAGCACCGCATTCCTCCACCGCGGCCAAGGCGTCGTCGACGCTCATCCGCTGCTTGAGCACGGACGCCGGATGCTGGATCTTGCCACATCCAGTGCAGGACAGGTTGCAGGCAAACAGCGGCTCCAGCTCCAGTACGAGCGGGAAGTGCTTGCGACGAAGCAGCTTCTGCTTCGCCAGGTAGGTCCCAACCGGGAGCTGGTACCGCCACTCGACCGCCACGGCTGGCCCCCTCTCGTTAGGTCACCAGTGGATGAGCGATGATCTCTGCATTGACCATACAGCGTGTACGTACAGACTGCATGTGGATCGTCCGATGAACTGCCCCACAAGGGTGTCCGTTAGCCGNCCCCGCCGAGTTGCGGACACCGGGAAGACAAGGCCGGGACAGCGCGGACACGGGTTCGGGACAGTCCACGGACGATGTCGGGCCAGCAGCCCGACGACGTGCCCGTGGTCGCATCCGGCCCGGCCGAGCGTCGGGTCGGGTCTCCGGCCAGGCCGCGGAATCAGGCCATGGGATCAGGCCATGGGATCAGGCCGTCTCACCCATGATCAGACAGGTGCTGCTGGCGGTGGCCACGACCTTGCCCTGGTCATCCCGGACGTCTCCCTCAGCGAAAGCCACCCGCCGTCCCGGCCTGGTCACCCAGCCGTGCGCGGTGAGCCGGCTCGGCCGGCCGACGACGACGCGTACCGGCCGCAGGTAATTAACCTTGATCTCGATGGAGGTATACGCCACCGCGGCCGCCAGCGTGGAGTGCACCGCGCAGGCAGTCGCGGTGTCCAGGATCGTGCAGACCAGGCCACCGTGGACGAGGCCGATCGGGTTGTAGGCCGACTCGTCCGGCAGACAGGTGAAGACAACGTCTCCCGGCGCGACCTCGACCGGCCGGAAGTCGAACAGGCGGGAGATCGGGGGCGGCGGAATGCGCCCGTCACGCATCGCGGACAGGAACTCCAACCCGCTCAGCGACGCCGCCGCCGCGGCGACCGGCAGCGGGTCGTGCCAGGTGATCGTCTTGCTCCGCGGCTCGCCCCAGGCAGCCGGGTCGTGCGGGTGGCCTGAGGCGGATTCGGGCCGCGCGGATTCGGGCTCAGTCGTGGTCATGCCCGCAGCCTAGACTGGCTGCATTCAGGATACGTACCCAGTATCGATAGGATGCACCGATGCAGGAATCGTCCGACGGCCCGCGGGCCTGTCCGATCGCGCGGACGCTGGAGGTCGTGGGTGAGCGCTGGTCCCTGCTGGTCATCCGGGAGATCACGCTGGGGGTCCACCGCTTCGAGGGCATCCGGGCCGGCACCGGGGCGCCCCGAGCCGTGCTGGTCGAGCGGCTGCGGGCGCTGGAGCGCGCGGGGGTGCTGGAGCGTCAGCCGTACCAGGAGGCGGGCGCCCGGTCCCGGCACGAGTACCGGCTGACGTCCTCCGGCCGGGACCTAGCACCGGTCCTGCTGGCCCTGCGCCGGTGGGGTGAGCGGCACGCCGCACCGACCCGGCCGCCCGCGGCCGATCGCGGCGCCGCATCCGGCTGAACCGAACCCCACCGTGTCGCCCGGGCGACGCCACCGGCTTCGCCCTCGCCGGGCCGCACCTCGGGACCGCCCGGGAGCCGGGCGCACTATGGCCCTGGAACGGGCGCCGGGGCCGGTCGGCGCAGTTCCTTGGGCAGGTGGAAGGCGAGCGTCTCGGTGCCGACGGAACGCACCGAGACGTCCGTCGCGCCGAGACCCGACAACGCGGTCAGGAGCTCGTTGACGAGGGACGGCGGGGCCGAGGCGCCGGCCGAGATGCCGATCGTGTCCACGCCGGCAAGCCAGGACAGATGCACGTCCCCGACGTCCCCGACCAGATGCGCCTCGACGCCGTCGCGCCTGCTCACCTCGACGAGCCGCACGGAGTTCGCGCTGTTGGCCGAGCCGACGACGAGGACGAGCTGGGCCTCCTCGGCAACCTTGCGGACCGCGTTCTGCCGGTTCGAGGTCGCGTAGCAGATATCGGTGGAGCCCGGCCCGACGATCGCCGGGAACCGCTCCGTCAACGCGTCGACGACCTCCGCGGCCTCGTCCAGGGCCAGCGTGGTCTGCATGAGGTAGGTAACGCGCTCGGGATCGGGAACGTCGAGGGAGCCGACGTCGGCCGAGGACTCGACCAGCGTGATGCGGCCGGGCGCCTCGCCGAGGGTTCCGTCCACCTCCTCGTGGCCGGAATGGCCGATGAGCAGCACGGTGTCCCCGCGGGCGGTGAACCGGCGGGCCTCGGTGTGCACCTTCTCCACCAGCGGACAGGTGGCGTCGATAACGGACAGGCCGCGCTCGCCCGCCTGGTCCCAGACGGCCGGGGCCACTCCGTGCGCGGAGAAGACGACCGTCGAGCCGCCGGGCACCTCGTCGAGCTCCTCGACGAAGATCGCTCCACGGCTGGCCAGGTCGGCTACCACGTGGGCGTTGTGCACGATCTGCTTACGGACGTAGACCGGCGCGCCGTAGATCTCCAGGGCGCGCTCGACGACCTCGATCGCCCGTTCGACGCCGGCGCAGAACGCCCGCGGCTCGGCGAGCAGAACCTGGCGACGGCCGACCGCGGCGGCCCACGCCTCGATGGGGCGCCCGAGCGGACGCATCGTGCGCAGACCACGGATTCCGCGGCGGGCCAGGTCGATACGTCCCAGCGGCTGCGCCGCCGTGTCGACGATGACGCGGACGGCGGCGAACGGCACGTCGCCGACTCCCGCCGCCAGCTCCGCGGACTCCATGTCGACGGCAAGGGCCCCGGTCGCGGCGAGTTCCGCGCGGGCCGTGCCGCCGACGAGCCGCGGCACGGTGACGATCGGGCCGACGTGCACGGTGAGCCCGAGCCGGCGCAGGTCGCCGGCCAGCAGGGGCGCGGCCGCGCAACGGCCGGCGACGGTGCCGTCGGCGTTGCGGATCTCGCTGGCCACGACGACGTCACCGGGCTCGATCCCGGCCGCCAGTCCCCCGGAGAGACCGACGAGGGCGACGGCGTCCGGGCCTGTGTCGCGCACCAGCCGGGCGGCCTTGCGCGCCCGTTCCGGACCCATGCCGGTGCGCACGATGACGGTGTCCGCGCTGAGGCCCGACCGACCGGCGGCCATTGCCTCGACCCGCAGGGCCGCCGCGACGACCAGCCGCGCCCGACCGCGCACGGGGGTTGGCTCCTGCTCCGGGACGACCGCCGCGGCCGGCCGGTGGACCGACGCCGGGAGCGCGGCCGACGGCAGGGACGGCGACGACGACTCCTGCGCCGGGATCTCGGTGGGGGAGGCCGGAACGGTCCTGATCCCGGCACCCGCGGCCGCGGCGACGGCCCTCTGAGCCGCGCTCGTCGTGGCGGCGGACGCGCCGTCCCCGGCGGACGCGCCGTCCCCGACGTCCCCTGCGCCCCCGGCGTTCCCGTCGCCGCCGGCCGCGGATGCGAAGATGTTCATGGCGTGGCCACCCCGGTGAGGGTCACGTACCGACCGAGCGCGGTCAGCGGGAAGACCAGCCGGTACAGGTGGTAGTTGAGGTAGAAGTCACCGGGGAAACCGGTTCCGGTGAACTGGGGCTCGTCCCAGGTCCCATCCGGCCGCTGGGTCTCGCACAGCCAGCGCACTCCCCGTTTGACGGCCTTGCTGTGCGGGTCGACAGCCAGCAGCGCGAGCAGGGCCCAGGCGGTCTGCGAGGCGGTGAGCTCACCCCGACCGATCCAGGCCGGATCGTCGTAGGAGCGTGGGTCCTCACCCCATCCACCGTCGGGCGACTGGTGCTCCAGCAGCCAGCGCACCGCGGCTGTGATCGCCGGGTGGTCGGCGGGAACGCCGGCGGCGATCAGCGCCGGAACCACGGCGCCGGTGCCGTAGACGTGGTTGATCCCCCACCGGCCGAACCAGGAGCCGCCCGGTTCCTGGTTGTCCAGCAGCCATTGCACCGCCCGCCGGGTGATCGGGTGGTCGGAACGGCCGAGGTCGGCCAGCATCTCCACGATGTGGGCGGTGACGTCCGCCGACGGCGGGTCGACAACCTCGCCGAAGTCGCAGAACGGGATCTTCGCTGTCAGCGTCCGCACGTTGTCGGCGTCGAAGGCACCCCAGGCCCCGTCCGACGACCGCATGCCGACGCTCCAGTCGACCCCACGGGCCGCGGCCGCGCGCATCGCCCCGGCCAGCTGCGGGTCGACCGCCGCGAGGCCGCGGGAGGCGCGGTCACGCGCGGCCGGCGAGAGCTCGGCGGTGCCGCCCGGGGTGACGCTGCCACTCGGGGTGACGGTGCCACCCGGGGTGACATGGCTGCCACCGAGCAGGCGACGCAGCGCCAACACGACCTCGGCGGTGTCGTCGGTATCCGGGTAGAAGTCGTTGTCGAACTCGAACGCCCAGCCGCCAGGGGCGAGCGCCGGACGGCGGACCGCCCAGTCCCCGGCCACCCTGACCTCTTCGTCGACCAGCCAGCGGCCGGCCCGCACCATCGCGGGATGGTCGGCGGGGACGCCGGCGTCCGAGAGCGCGACCACCGCGAGCGCGGTGTCCCAGACCGGCGACTGGCATGCCTCGATCTGGGCGGTCGGCCCCTCCGGGGTCTCGCGCCGGATGATGTAGCGTTCCATTCCCCGGAACGCCGTGGCGATCACCGGGTGGTTGAGGGGGTATCCCATGAGATGCAGCGCCATGACGGAGTAGATCCACGGCGGCTGGATGCCCCCCCAGCACCCGTCGGCCTCCTGGCGGGCGACGACCCACTCGGTGGCCCGGCGCAGCGCCAGGGTGCGCAGCACCTTGATCGGCCGGCGCTCATAGCGGTGCAGGATCGCGTCCAACCGCTCGAAGGCGCCTTCCCAGCTGTGCAGCGGGGCCGGCTTCGGCGGCGTCACGGGTGCCGCGACCTTGATCTCGTCGATGCTGAAGCCGAGGTCGCGCACGGGCCGGAGCGACCCGACGATCGTCAACGCGACGATCGTCTGGCGGGCCCAACAGCCGAAGTCGTAGACGTTCAGCGGGAACCAGGACGGCAGGAAGATCAGTTCCGGCGGCAGGACGGGCACGTCGTCCCAGGACCACTCGCCGAAGGTCGCCAGCCAGATGCGGGTGAACACCCGGGCGGCCGCCACCCCGCCCTGGGAGCGGATGAGCGCGGCCGCCGCCGCCATGTGCGGGGCGTCGGGCTCGTCACCGGCCAGACGCAGGGCGATGTACGCCTCGACCGTGGTGGACAGCTCGGCCGGTCCGCCGTAGTACGTGGCCCAGCCGCCGTCCGCGAGTTGCTGGGACCGCACCCACCGGGCGATCGGCTCGGTCTCCTCCTCGGTGCGGATGCCGAGGAACTGCTTCATGAACAGGTGTTCGGCGTCGATCGTGACGTTCGTCTCGAGGTCGCCCTTCCACCAGCCCTCCTCGGACTGCAGCCCGAGGAGGTGGTCCCGAGCCTGGTTGGCCGCGGTCATCGCCGCGGCCAGGTCCGGATCGACCGAGGTCTGCGTCGTGGGCGGGGTGCCGTCGGCGGTCGCCGCGCCACCGCCGGACACACCACCGCCGGACACACCACCGCCGGACAGCGGTGGCGAGGACCGGGAGATCCCGTAAGCGTCGGGCGTGGCGGGCGCGGGNATGTTAACGCGCTTCGAGCTCTTCGCGGCCTTTGGAGCAGCCGGGGNCGGGNCCGAGGNCAGGCTCATCGACGACTCCCCTCGTCGTACATGCGATGGTCATGAAGACGATCAACGTGCTGATCGCCGGGCCGGGCGGGAACGGCGACTGCACTCACCCGTCGTCTCCTCAGCGGTCTCGTTCGGTCACGAAGCGCGCGAGGGCCAGCAGTTCCGCCTCGATCTCGGCGGGCATCGACAGCGAGCGGAGCACGTTCTCGCAGGCCTTCAGCTGGCCGTCGGCCTCGGCGGTGGTCCAGTCCCGCCCGCCGGCCCGCTCGATCAGGTCCGCGATGTGCGTCAGCTCCGCCTCGGTGGACTCCCCGGTGCCGGTGAGGAACGCCNGCAGCTCCTCGGCCGCGGCTCCGCCGGCCTCCAGGGCCACCACGACCGGCACCGACTTCTTGCGGGAACGCAGGTCCGACAACACCGGCTTGCCGGTCACCGAGGGATCACCCCAGATACCAAGCAGGTCGTCGATGAGCTGGAACGCGGTGCCGAGCCGGGAGCCGTACTCGGCGAGGGCGTTGACCATGTCGTCACCGGCCCCGGCGAGCACGGCGCCGAGGGAGGCCGAGCAGGCCAGCAGCGCGCCGGTCTTGCCGTCCTCCATGTGCAGCGTCTCGGCGACGCTGACGTCCGACCGTTTCTCGAACATCAGGTCCTCGGCCTGGCCACGGACGAGGTCCTGGACGCCCGCGCCCAGGATCAGCGCCGCACGACGGCCGGGCTCCCCCTCGACCTCCAGCAGGACCTGGGTCGCGAGGCCGAGCAGCGCGTCCCCGGCGAGGATCGCGCCGTCGGCACCGAAGATCGTCCAGGCCGTGGGCCGGTGGCGGCGCTCGGTGTCGCCGTCCATAAGATCGTCGTGCAGCAGCGAGAAGTCGTGCACCAGCTCGACGGCGACCGCTGCCGGCAGCCCGGTCTCCGCCGGGGCGCCGGCGGCCTGCGCCGACAGCAGCGCCAGCGCCGGGCGTACCAGCTTGCCCCCGCCGCCGGACAGTGGCGCGCCCTCGGCGTCGACCCAGCCGCGGTGGTAGGCGACGACGTGACGAAGTCGTGGGTGGAGCCGATCCACCGTGGCGCGCAAGGCAGGCACGGTGAGGGTCCGCCCACGCTCGATCGCATCCGGAACCGTCATGGTCATACCGGGAATCCCCCTGTGGATGNGTGCCTTGGCTGGCCGGACGGAAGCGGCCGGACGACCGCCGCCGATCCGGCGGGAACCGCGTTGTCCCCTCGTGGATCCTGTGGATCCCGCACCTGCGCGGCCGTGGCGCCGCCGCCCGGTGCGCTCACCGATTCAGTGCCTACCGGTACCGACNCACNCACCTGCTCGGGGAGCCGTCCGTCCGTCCTTCGGGCCTGCGGGCCCGGCCCGCGTGGCTCGTTGACGTCGACCCCCATACCGGCCAGGTTCTCACGGACAGCAGTGAGTCCGCTACGCACGGCCGACTCCATGGTCGCCGGCCATCCGGTGTCGGTCCAGGTTCCGGCCAGGGCGAAGCCGGTCAGGCCGGTCGACGCGCCCGGACGCAACGCGAGCGAACCGGGCACCTGCCGGAAGGTCGCCGTACGTTCCCGAGTGACGAAAACCTCCAGTGGCCCGGCCGCCCGCGCGGCCGGGAACAGCCGGGCCATCTCCTCGACGAACAGGGTCCGCAGCTCGTTCGCCGGACGATCGACCCATGGCTCCGCCGCGGACTGCGACAGCGCCAGGTACTGGGCACCGGGCGGGCCGGCAGCGGCGAGCCCGGAGGAGACCGTGCGATCGAAGATCCATTGAATGGGCGAGTCGACCACGGCCAGGAACGGACCGTCGATCACCGGTCGAGGATAGATCATGTGCACGTTGATGATCGGCGAGTCGCCGAGCTCACGCAGCCGGGCCGCCTCGGGTTCGGCGCCGGCTGGCAGAAGGGACGCGGCGGCGGGCGGCGGCACCGCGAGCACGACCGCGTCCGCCCGCAGCACGCCGCGGTCGTCGGTGCCGGGCACCGCCGCGCCGCGACCGGTCCCGCCCGCGGTGACGGCCAGTTCCCATCCGCTGCCCGCGGCGGTGATGGACCGGACCTTCACCCCGGTGCGCACGTCGGCGCCGGCCGCGGTGAGCGTCTCCATCGCCGCGTCGCCGTGCAGTCGGGACAGGGGGACCTCGGCCCAGCCGAGGTCCCCGGCGGCGGCGCCCTCCAGCAGACCGGTCCGCACGACCTTGGCTGCGAGGCCGAGGGAGGCGTCGGCGGCGGGCACGTTCAGCGTCGCGACCGTCAGCAGTTCCCACAACGCCTTCGTCGCCGCGGGGCCCTGGCCGTGGGTGGACAACCAGGTGCCGAACGACTGCTCGTCCACCGCCGGGGAGCGCTGGTCGAGCCGCCCGAGCTGAAACGCCGCGAGCCCGGCCCGCAGCCGTTCGGCGATCGGCAGCGCCTGGTACCCCAGCAACGCCGGGGCCAGGTGCAGTGGCGCCGGCAGCGGGACCCTCGTCCGGCGCAGCCGGGTCCGGGTCAACGAGTCGCCGAGCAGCACCGGCACGTCCAGCCGGGACTGCAGGGTGGTCAGGTGTTCGACGCCGAGTCGCTGCAGCAGCCCACGGTAGGCCGTGCAGCACCGCATGAACACGTGCTGGCCGGTGTCGATCCACAGCTGCCCGCGCCGGAACGACGTCGTCGCCCCGCCGAGGCGGGGACGTGCCTCCAGCAGGGTCACGCGGGCCCCGCTGTCCACGGCCAGCAGCGCCGCGGCCATGCCCGCGAGCCCGCCGCCGACGACGGCGAGATGCGGGCGTTCGTCCGTCCGCCCGGCGGGCCGCGTCCCCCATGCCGGCGCGACGTCCGCACCGGCACCCGTGGTCATGCCGCCCTCATCTCGGGCCGCCCCGCGAGGCTGCGGGCGGCGACGACCGCCTTCTCCCAGCCGGGCAGCGCCAGCCGACGATCGAGCACCGCGGACGGATCGGTCTTGATCCGCCGGTTGAGCCGCAGGTAGATGCCGGCCATCGCCCCACAACAGGCCGCGCTGCGCCGGTCGAGCAGGTCGAGCAGGACGAGCCCACGCCCATACCACTCCTCCGCTCGCTGCGCCGACGTCCGCAGGTACGCGATGAGCGCGTCGGGGGGGCCGCCGAGGCGACCGGTCGCGTCCACCTCGAGTTCGACGCCGGCGGCCTTCAGCTCCTGGCGCGGCAGGTAGATCCGGCCGCCGAGCAGGTCCTCGCGCACGTCCCGGAGGATGTTCGTCTGCTGGAGTGCGACCCCGAGGGCGTCCGCGACCCCCGAGGCGTCGCGGTGGGAGGTGGCCCGCTCGCTGCCAAAGATGCCGAGCGAGAGACGCCCGATCGTCCCGGCGACCAGGCGGCAGTAGCCGACGAGATCGTCGAACGTGTCGTAGGTGGTGCCGCGCACGTCACTCTCGACCCCGTCGGCGAGTTCGATGAACGCCTCCAACGGGATCGGGAACCGGCGGGCGGCGTCGGCGAGGGCGACGAAGACCGGATCATCGGAGCTGTTCGTCCCCAGCTCCTCGACCTCCGCGCGGACCTGCGCCAGCCCGGCGAACTTCGCCTCCTCGGGAAGATCGCCGTCGCCGATGTCGTCGAGGCGGCGGGCGAGCGCGTAGACGGCGCTCAGCGCCCCCCGCTTCTCGGCCGGCAGCAGGCGAATGCCGTAGGAGAAGTTGCGTGCCGCCTCCTTGGTCACGGCCTCGCAGGCGGCATACGCCTCCGCCACGGTCGGCCGGCCCGCGGGGAACTGCGCCGCGGTACTCATCGAACCTCACCCATCTCCGGAAGAACGGACTGTGCTGCGGGGACGCCGGCCTGGGTACTCGTCGCGGCGGTGCCGCCGTGGGCTGTGGAACCGGAACCGGAACCGGAACCCGAACCGGAACCCGGCCAGGCCCCGGCCGCGCTGGTCGCGGTGGCGACGGCGGCCGCCGTGTGCGCCACCGCCGACGCTCCGGGAGCCAGCGACCGGGCCAGCGCCGCCAGCGCGAACTCGGCGACCCGTGGCTTCGTCGCCTTCGGTGGCCCACCGAGCACGTCGTAGTCGGCGCGCCGGATCGCGTCCAACGCCGCCCGGCCCCCGCCCACGAAACCGGCCAGGGCCAGCCGCAGCCGCCCGGGCACCATCGACACCAGGGGAGCGCCCTGGTCGATCACCGTACGGGCCCGAGCGACCTCGAAGGCCATCAGATGGCGCACGGCCGGACTCGCGACGGAAGCCCGCAGATCGGCCTCGGNCACCCCGAAGGTGTCCAGATCCTCCAGCGGCAGGTAGATCCGGCCGGCGGCGAGGTCCTCGGCCACGTCCTGCCAGTGCTCGGCGAGCTGCAAGGCGGTGCACACCCGGTCCGACAGCACGACCCGGTCGGGGGTCGCCAGCCCGAAGACGCCCAGCACCATCCGTCCGATCGGATCGGCCGAGAGCGTGCAGTAGCGGACCAGGTCGTCGAAGGTCTCGTAACGGGTGACCCGCTGGTCCTGCCGGTTGGCCTCGACGAGGCGCTGGAACGGTTCGGCGGGCAGGTCACAGTCCCGCACGGTCCGCGCGAGCAGGCGCAGGACCGGCAGCTCCGGCTGCCCACCTGTCCAGATCACCTCGAGGTCCGCCGACAACCGGTCGAGCAGGGCGAGCCGGTCGCCGGCCGCCTCGTCGCCGAGGTTGTCGACGAGCCGGCTGAAGGCGTACAACGCGTTGAAGTGGAAACGAACCGCCGCGGGCAGAACGAACGGCGAGACCGGGAAGTTCTCCGCCGGGGCGGCGCGCAGCAGCTGCTCGGCGGGAGTTGCCAGGCCCGTCGCGGCCGGCTGGGCAGGCGTGCGTGATGGGCTGGTTCGGGCGTCGATGGCTGTCATACGCCTCTCCTTCGATGGCGGTCTGCACTACGGACGCGGTCGGGTCGGATCCCGCATCCCCGGATGCCACGACCGGCGCGGACGTACCCGCAGAGCCCGGGTTCGGAAGGCTCTTCGGAAGGCTCCGCGGTGGGGGTGGCTGCCCGGGTCTCGCCGAGGCGATCAGGATGCGGATCGCACCGGGTGGTCATGGGCACGATCAGCGCGGGCCGGTACGGGAGATGGGCCGGCCCTGGGCCGGTATCGGGATGAGCTCCGCCTGGCCGGCCCCCTTCGGTTGGTCCTCACAGGTCCGTGGGCGGAATGATGCTCCGGCGGCACCACCTGGGCGGCCTGCGGCCGGTGGCCGCCCGTCGGCCGCGGCACTCTCATCGTCGGTGTCGCTCACCCCCAGGGCCGGTCGGAGAGCCGGAAGCGGCCGGGTAGACCACGCCGCGGATCATCCGAAGACACCCGCCAGCCTGCGGTAGACCGACGGGATCGCACCGTGGACCCGCACCGCGCCGAGTAACCAGCGTGGCACCCAGATCTCAGCGTCGCCGCGTCCGGTGGCCGCCAGCATGCGCTGCGCGACAAGCCCGGCCGGTATGGGCCGGGGCCAGCGACGGACGTAGGGCGCGCCACGGCGGTGGAAAAATGGTGTGTCGACGACACCAGGTAGACACAGGGTCACCGTCACACCGCGACCGGCAACCTCGGACCGCAACGCGTCGGCGAAACCGAGCAGAGCGGCCTTGGTTGCGGAATAGGCGACCTCACCGCGCACTCCCAGCGCGCCGGCGATGCTGCCCACCAGCAGGATGCGCCCCTGGCCGCGGTCGAGCATGGCCGGCAACATGGCCCGGACCAGCATCATCGGCGACAGCACGTTGACCGTGACCAGCTCCGCGATCGCGGCCGGGGACATTACCTCGAACGGGCCCGCCGCCCCGAGGCCTGCCGAGCACACCAGCAGGTCGACCTCGCCGAGAAGCTCGGTCGCCCGGGAGGAGACCATCAGTTCCGAGCCGGGACTAGACAGGTCGACCGCGATCCGGTGCCCCTCGGTCGCCGCGGCCACCTCGTCAAGCGCGGCCCCGTTGCGACCGACCAGCAGCGACCGGCATCGGTCCGCGGCCAGCAGCAGCGCGGCCTCCCGGCCGATACCGCTGGATGCTCCCGTGATGACGGCGGTCCGGGGCGGCCAGGTCGAGACGACCGAGCCGGCCCGTAGGGCCAGCCCGGTGAGAGATGTAGACACTCCGTTACCGAAAGCGGGGCGAGACCGGGTGCTCACGACACACCGCTTCCGGTCATTCCCCTCACGCCGTTCTCCCCCGCGGGCACTGGTTGCACGTCACCTACAACTTTCCCTACTCGTCGCCCCGCGTTGCGAGGTGGTCCGACCGAAGGTGATTCGGTGTGGTCCGCTGGCACGAACTCGCCGGCCGGATCGTTGCGTCGGCCACCCTGGCGGGCGGCACCGATCCGAACAGCCACTGCTCATCTCATCAACGCCGGGCTCCGGATCCGCGGCGCGTTGGTAACTCCGCGCCACCGGGCTCACGACTGCCACCATTCCACCGTCCCGTCGCCGGATCGTCCATGGTCAGATGGGCGACATCGGACGGCGGGGGCCTAGCGCGACTCCGGACTCCCTATCACACTCCCTCATCCCGACCGTCCGGCGTCGCCCGATATGACAGCGGTCCGATCGATTCGGAATCTGCTCTCGGAGACCTTCTTCCGGGGACTTCGAACTGGCTCCACATCGACGACTGGGTATTGCGGACTATTTACAACCGCATTGCCTCCGGAGGAAGGACGCGCCGACGACACCTTGCCGACTCGATGCCGGTACACGGCGTCAGGGTCATGGTCGGCCTGCTCCGACGCCAACACCCTCCCGTCAGTCCGATCCGGTCACCACAGGATCACCGGTCGCGACGGAGGCAAAGCCGCCGAGACCTACCTCCGGCGGCAGATGTGTCGACCCGTCCGCGGCGTGCGCCGGACAGGCGGAAGGCTCATCATCCAAACGCTGATCCATCCTCCACACGCGACCACCCTACCGCCCCAGACAAACAAGAGCGAAAGCGGCATTTGCCACGACCAAATAGACGGACCACCATCTACGAACGTCTGAAGAGTGAGATGAGGCACATGAACCGCGAAGGTGGGTGGATACGAAGGGGTGATGCACCGGATCGCTCACGGTCCGGCGCATACAGTCGTCAGTGGAGCCGGACGGAGGCCAGGTCCGGCGCGGGAGACCGGTGAGGCGCCGCGGCCTCCCGGCACGCGGGACGTTCTTCGTGCGCCGGGCAGGATGTCTCGACCGGACCCGCGTCGGCGACCGGAGCATCCCGTGACCCGGTCAGGTCAGCACCGGAGGGAGACCTGTCACTTTCATGCCCCTCATCACCCACCGCGCCGCAGCCGCCGGAACCAGCGGCGGAGACGGAGACGGAGTCGGCGGGATCGTCACCGAGAGCGGCGAGGGCGGCAGCCACGATCTCCCCCTGCTCCGCGGCGGAGACCAGCGGGGNGAATGTCCTCGATACCTGCGAGACAAGGACCCGGATGCGCTCGGAGCAGGTGACCGCCTCGCCCGCGCCGCTGCGGCGCTCCTCGTCGGCGCTGGTGGACTGCCTGGCGGCGGCCTGGGCACGTTCGATCGCCATCCCGATGATCCCCCCCCGCAGGGATCCGACCGCGCAGTACGCGCGCAGCAACCCGAGATGGGTGGGAGCCGGCCCCGCGAGCCCGTGCACGAGGGCCTGCTGCAGGGACAGTATGTCGCTCTTGCCGATCTTACGGTGAATCACCGAAGGGTCGTCGGCGAAGACGAGCAGCACGCCACCGGGGCCCGCCAGCGCCTCGACGAATCGCTCGATGATGATCCGGGGGGGCGGCGGCGGGGACTGCCGAACGAGATCGACAAGTCGACCCAACTCGGACACGAAGGGCTCCAGCAGAGCGTCGAGGATCGACTCCTTCGACGGAAAGTGGTAATAGAGCGCCGCCTTCGTCACTCCCAGCCGCTCGGAGATGTCCCGCACCGAGGTGCCGGCATACCCCTGTTCGCTGAAGAGGCTCATGGCGGCGGCGAGGATCCGCGATCTGGTATCGCCCCGTGGATCGAGCGATGCCGGATCGGGCGATGTCGGCTCGGTCATGGCGGCCATACACCCCCCCGATCGAGTCCGCGACGGATGTTACCCTCAACTCTACCTACTGAACGACCGGTAAGTTTCTCGGTAGCAATCAGCAGCAAATCGTCAGCATGACGTCGCAGGTAGCGACACCACCGATCACCAACGCCCGAGGGGAAACCGTGGCCTCGCTCGCCCGCTGGTGCTTCCGGCACCGTCGGCTCGTCCTGTTCCTGTGGATCGTCGCGCTGCTCGGGCTCGGCGGCATCAGCCAGGTGGCCGGAAGTAGTTACAAGGACGCCTTCTCCCTGCCCGGCACCGATTCGCAGAAGGCCATCGACCTCCTGCAACGCGACTTCCCGGCGGCGTCGGGAGACAGCGCCACCATCGTGCTGCACAGTGACAAGACTCGTATCACCAACCGTGCCATCTCCGATCGGGCCAGCGAGATGCTCGGCGAGCTCGCCAAGGTCCCGCACGTCACCGGGATCACGAGCCCATACGGGCCGCGGGGCGCCGCCCAGATCAGCAAGGACGGGCACACGGCCTTCGCGACCGTCGACTTCGACCTGCAGGGCATCGAGCTGCCCAAGGACGACATCCAGCGGTTCGTCGACACCGCTCGAGGCTACGGCGGCGACGACCTGCAGGTGGAGGCGACCGGTCAGATCGTCTCGATCATCGAGCAGCAGCAGCAAAGCTACAGCGAGCTGATCGGCATCATCGCCGCGGCGATCATCCTCTTCGTCGCCTTCGGCTCGTTGCTGGCCGTCACTCTGCCCCTGATCACCGCCATCATGGCCCTCGGGGTCGGCAGCATCCTGATCATCCTGCTCTCCCACATCCTCACGATCGCCGAGTTCAGCCCGGTCCTCGCGACCTTGATCGGACTGGGCGTCGGCATCGACTACGCCCTGTTCATCGTCAACCGGCACCGCATCGGCCTACGCGCAGGCAAGAGCCCGGAGGAGGCNACGGTCACCGCGGTCAACACCTCCGGGCGCGCCGTGCTCTTCGCCGGCATGACCGTCTGCATCGCGCTGCTCGGCATGTTCGCGCTCGGCGTGAGCTTCCTCTACGGCGTGGCGATCTCGGCGGCGGTAGCCGTGGCGATGACGATGACCGCGGCCGTCACCCTGCTGCCGGCCCTGCTCGGCTTCTACGGCATGAAGGTGCTCAACCGGCGCGACCGGCGCAGGCTGGCTGAGGAGGGCCCGGTGCACGAAAGCACCTCGGGCTTCTGGTGGCACTGGGCGAAGCGGCTGGAGGGGCGGCCCCAGTTGTTCGCGGTGGTCAGCGCGGTGGTCATCGCCGTCATCGCGATCCCGTTCCTCTCGCTGCGGCTCGGCTCGTCCGACCTCGGCAACGGCGACACCGCCAAGACCACCAAGCGCGGCTACGACCTGCTGGCCGAGGGCTTCGGACCGGGGTTCAACGGTCCGTTCAGCATCGTCGCCGAGATCCATTCGCCGCAGGACACGGCAAGCCTCCGCGCTGTGGTGGCGGCGGCCCGCGCGACACCAGGCGTCGCCTCCGTCTCGGCCCCGCGGCCGAGCCCAAACGGGCAGGCGGCGATCGCCACCCTGTACCCGACGACGAGCCCGCAGGCCGAGGCGACCTCGAAGCTGCTCAACCAGCTGCGCGACCACGTGATCCCGCAGGCGAACCAGGCCGGCACCGGCATCTACGTCGGCGGCATCACGGCCACCTTCGAGGACTTCTCCAGCACGCTGTCGGGCAAGCTGCCGCTGTTCATCGGGATCGTGGTTCTCCTCGCCTTCCTGCTGCTGGTAGCGGTGTTCCGCAGCCTGCTGGTCCCGTTGACCGCCTCGCTGATGAACCTGCTCGCGGTCGGGGCGGCCTTCGGCGTGGTCGTCGCGGTGTTCCAGTGGGGCTGGGGCGCATCGCTGTTCAGCATCAGCGGCGGCCCGGTCGAGGCGTTCATCCCGGTGATCCTCTTCGCGATCCTGTTCGGCCTGTCCATGGACTACGAGGTGTTCCTGGTCAGCCGGATGCACGAGGAGTGGACCGCGCGCCGGGACAACCGGATCGCCGTCTCGCTCGGCCAGGCCGAGACCGGCCGGGTCATCTCCGCGGCTGGCGCGATCATGATCCTGGTCTTCGCCTCGTTCATCCTCGGTGACGAACGAGTGATCAAGCTGATGGGCCTCGGGCTCTCGACGGCGATCCTCATCGACGCCTTCATCATCCGGACCGTGCTGGTGCCCTCGCTGATGCACATCTTCGGCACGGCGAACTGGTGGGTGCCGGCCTGGCTCGACCGGGTCCTGCCGCGGATCTCCGTCGAGTCCGCCGAGGATCTGGAGGAGATCCGGCACACCCCGCTGCCCGAGGACGCCGTCGCGGGCCGTCCCGCGGCCGGGGGGCCGGTCCGCCCGCTTCCCGGGCAGGCAGCCCGCGAGGAGCGGAGCTCACGCACCGGCGAGCCCATGCGCTGATCTTCACGGGACCACCCGAAACACTGCGGGACCACCCGAACAGTGACAGCCCGCGGGGCGTCCGCCTGGCCGGCGGGCGCCCCGCGGCGCTTGGCCTGCCGGGATCGGCCAGGATGGTGAGCCGGCCGAGGACACGTTCGTCGCCATCGAAGGAACCACGAGCGCGACCGCGACGGTACTGGGCACGTTGTTCCCCTGTGCCCGGGCCCGGTTGGGGGCGTGGGTGCGCAACCGTCACGCCAAACCGGCNGTGCGCCGGATCCTCACCGAGACGCCGGCGGTCATGCCTCCATCACCTCGTTCGCCAAGCTGGACATCATCACCGCACCACATGCGGGTGGCCCCGCGAGCACCTGAGCCGCGCCCGCGCCCCGAGCATCCGGTTCACCGAGCGACGCGACGCTCACCGAACCACCGACGGACTCGGGAATCTGATTACCGAACTCCAGATATCCGCTACGCTGCGGCACCCCCCGCAGGGCCGCGGCGGCACGGACCCGTCGCGCGTGCGGGGACGGCAGCAACCCGCCCACCTCGTCCACGGAGACGAACGCGCAGTTGATGATCTCGTCCATGTCCAGCCGGATGCGCTCCCGCCATGAGGCAGGCAGCACACCNCCGTCGAAGACGAAGGCCAGCATCTCGCTGTCGAGCCACCCGTCGTTAAGACATGGCGCCCAGTCGATCGCGAGCAGACCACCGATCGGTGGGGCGATACCGAGCTCCTCGGCGACCTCCCGTACGCACGCCGAGTAGGGCGATTCCCCCGGTTCGACAAAGCCTCCCGGAATGTCCCAGCCCGGCTTGTACGACGGTTCAACGAGCAGTATGCGGTCTTCTTCATCNAANAACAGGACNCCCGCCGCAGCGTAGGGTCGCGCCATCGGAGGTCGGTTCAAGCTCGCCTCGGTGCCGTGGTCAGGACGCTGCCGTGGGGTGGCCGGCGGCTTCGAGGACATCGCCGACCGCAGCATCAGACCGTCACCGGGTACGCCGGCCGGGTCCGACAGAGCCCGGTCGACTAGGGAAAAGTCAAGATCCTTCTTCATATTATCACACACTTCACATAGTACTGACGAACGGAATTGATGTTCCTGCCGCCGAGTGGTGGGCGACGCGGTGGACCACTAACGATAGGCGACCACGAAGGGACGCGACCCGCCAGCGTTTCGCGGAACTAAGGTAAAAATAATAAAGACGAACCGGCAAGGAGGGCGGGTGCGNTTNCCCCGCCGATCCATATCCGCAACGCGGACCGGACGACGATACGACAGAAAGAATTGTGTCGATAGCGGTCGGTGACAGAGATGACCGGTCAACGCGGAACGGACCGGGAGAACGGGCCGAGGCGGAGCGCGGACCGGCCGTCTTCACCCACCTGCGCCGGCCGGCCGCCGAATGGGTCTCCCCCACGGTGATGGACGACCTCGCGGCAAGACCGGCCGCCTCCCTCGCGGCCGCCTCCCTCGCGGCCGCCTCGGAGTGACGGACGGCGCACCGCAACTCATCGAGAGCTGAGGGCTGCATCTGGACGCCCGTCGGCGGGTATCCGTTNCTCCGAAGGGAGACCGCTTCCCCCGACGGGGGATTCCCGGCCGACCGCAGGAGGNGGATGAGGTGGATCAGGTGACGCCGACCCCGAGCAACCTGAAGATCGTCGTGGTGGGAGCCACGGGGAATGTCGGCACGAGCGTGNTGGCAGCCCTCGGCCGGTCGGCCGAGGTCGGCTCCCTGGTCGGGGTGTCCCGCCGCACCCCGACATGGACGGCGCCGAAGACCCGGTGGGCACAGGCCGATGTCGTCACGGACGACCTCGCCCCGCTGTTCCAGGGCGCCGACGTCGTGATCCACCTGGCCTGGTTGTTCCAACCCACCCACAACCCCTTGACCACATGGCGGACCAACGTCCTGGGATCCATCCGCGTGTTCGAGGCCGTTGCCCGAGCCGGCGTGCCCGCGCTGGTGCATGCCTCGTCGGTCGGCGCCTACTCGCCCGCCGCCCGGGAAGGCATCGTTGACGAGGGATGGCCGACCCACGGCTGGCCCGAGGCCGCCTACACCCGGGAGAAGGCGTATCTGGAGCGGGTCCTCGACACCTTCGAACGTGACTATCCGGGCATCCGGGTGGTACGGCTGCGGCCCGGGTTCATCTTCAAGCGGGAGGCCGCCAGCCAGCAACGGCGCCTGCTCGCCGGGCCGTTGCTACCCGGCCGGGTGGTACGGCCGGCAGCGGCGCCCACGCACCCCGCGACGGTCCCCGTGCTGCCGGATCTGCCGGGGCTACGCTTCCAGGTGGTGCACTCCTCCGACGTCGCGGACGCCTACCGGTTGGCGGCCCTGACCGGGGCCCGCGGCGCCTTCAACATCGCGGCCGACCCGGTGGTCGACGTACCCCTGCTCGCCGACATCCTCAATGCGAGAATCATCCGGATGCCGGCCGGCCTGGCCCGGGGCGCTCTGGCTACCGCCTGGCACCTGCATCTGGTGCCCGCCTCCCCGCAGCTCTTCGACGCCGTCCTGCATCTACCGATCATGGACNCCNCCCGGGCCCGGACGGAGCTCGGCTGGTCGCCCCGCCACGACGCCCGCGCCGCGATCGGCAGCTTCCTCACCGGCCTGCGCGAGGGCGCGGGCCTGCCCACACCCCCGCTCACGCCAAGCACCGCGCGGAGCCGGTGGGAAGAGGTCCGCACCGGCATGGGGCAGCGGGCCTGACGCGGGGCGCTACCCCTGTCGTAGGGGTTGACGGCCTGTTGGCGGTGGTCACGGTCGTGCGGCGACTGTGTGAGGCCCGGGCCGAGGTGGGCGAAGGAGGTATGTGGTGTCCGCAGAGGCTGNCGTGCCCCCCAGAGCCAGGAAGCACCGGCGAGCGTGCCGTCTTGGGAGGCGTTCCCGGAGGTGAACCGGGTGGTCGTCGGGCGTCTGCTGGGGGATGTGGACGGTGTCCACAACCCGGCCGAGTACAACGACCGCGTGCTCCTTGTACTCCTCGGTGAATCTGCGGCGTGTCGCGCCCATCGCTCGCTCTCCCGACGGATCGGACAGCTAATCCGGGTGTCCACCGAAGCGGGAACGGTCCAGGCGTCGCTCATCCACCGAATCCGGACGACAGACAGGGCAGGCCACAGTTGGGCTCCGTCGCGATGGGGGCGTGGCGGGAAGCATCAGCTGTTACGCGCGGTCTCCGAGCCTGTGATCCGCCTGAGCAGTGGAAGGGTCGAGGTGATGATTCCCAGCGCCGCGGCCAGACCGAGGACGACGAGCGTGTAGTACGCCTCGCCTGGCAAGATCAGATCGTATTTCATCTGGGATTTCAGGAACATGGCCGCCGCCGCGAAGCCTGTCCCGATCGCGAGGGCGGCTCCTGCCAGCAGCGGCAGCGCGCTTTCCAGGCCGATGACTCGTTGCAACAGCCGTAGGGGCGCGCCGGTGAGCCGCAGGATCGCGAAGGGGCGCCTGCGTTCGGACAGGCCCGCGACGATGCTGACGGCGAGGCTGGCGCCCGCGATCGGCAGGGTGGTCAGCAGCACCACGTTGGCCAGCTGGCGCCAGCTGGCCAACTCCTGTTGCTGGTGGGAGCCCCAGTCGTTGACCGTCCGGGCCATGTAGTTCGGGTAGGTCCTGGTCAGCAGGGTCCGGGTCTGCTCCATGGCCGCCGTCGACCCGTCGGTGGTCACGTAGAGCATCTGTACGGGCAGCGTGGCGGCCTGCTCCCGGGAGATCGCGGCGGAGGGCCACTGCTTGACGTTGTTCGACTGGACNTCGAGGAACGTGAAGAGCGGGACGGCCGCGACGCCCACCCCGGGTGGGCAGCGGCCGATGACCGGGATTTGCACCAGGTCGGTGCAGACCACCAGGCCGGGCGCCCATGGCCGGGGATCCGCCGGGTCCATTCCGATCCTGTGGGGGTTGGCGTGGACGATGCCGAGGCCCCGGAAGCCCGGGACTGCCCGGATGTCCGCGAGGAGCCGGTCCGGCACGGCGCCTGTCATCGGCGGGTCACCGGGCTGCGCACCGTCCACTACCGCGACCCGGGTCTGCGGATCACCGCTGAGCACCCCGCGGTTGTGGTTGATGGTTCCGATGACACTGACCGTCGCCGTGGTGACGAACAGGGCCAGGACCAGTCCGCTGACCGAACGGAAACCAGCCTTCGGGTCGTCCGCGAGCCGGCGCGCCGCGATCAGAGTCGCCGGACGGCTGGTACGCCGTGCGACTACCCGGGCGGCGGCCATGGTGAGCCACGGCCCCCCGACCACCAGGCCCAGCATCACCAGCAGGAAGCCGCCGAGGTAGGCCGCTGTCTGACCGTTGGTGGTCGCCGGGCGGCGATCGACGAAGAAGGCAAGTTCCCCGAGACCGGCCAGCAACGGGACCGGCCGCCAGGCCCGGGGCGGACGTGGGGTCACCCGGCGGGTCACGCCCAGCGGGGAGATGATGACCCGGCGCAGCGCGATACGAGCCGCGATCGCCGCTGCCACCGGGACACCCAGGGCGACCCCCAGAGTCTGGGACGCGGTGAGAGTCAGATCCTCGGCGAAGAAGCGGCTGCCGGTGAACGGCACGGTGGCGAGTACCGGGCGCAGCGCGAGGTAGAGGCCGAAGCCGGCGGCTGTGCCAGCGGCGGCTGCCAGTGCGGACTCGACCGCTGCGATCAACGAGATCTGCCCGGGAGTGGCGCCGACAAGTCGCATCGCGGCGTACCGCTGCTCCCGCGTCGCGGCGGACAGGCGGGTCGCAGTCCCGACGAAGATCAGAACCGGGAAGATCAGCGCGGCGGCCACCACCGAGAGGATGAGGGTCATGGCGTCACCGCGCACGCCCTCGCCGAGACATGCATCGTCGCAGGCGGGCGGCAGCGTGCCGGCGATGGTGGTGACCGCTCGTGCCCCGGGCGCGGCCTTGACCTCGGCCGGGGCGCGGCCGATGACCGCCACCAGCGAGTCCGGAGAGGCAAGCGCGGCGTTACCGATCCTGCCGACCATCCGGCCCGGGATGCGGTCGCCCAGCTGGGCCGCCGGGGTCTCGCGCAGCAGCGTGGCAAGCGCCGGCGAGGCGTAGTACTCGCCGGGGGCCGGAAGCCTGCGCAGACCCGGCGGGACGGGTGAGGTCGGTCCGGTGGCTGCGACGTCCACCTCGATGAGCGACCTGCCGTCGTAGAAGTCGCGGTGGGCCCGCCACCACAGAGGGTCCACCGAGGCCGTCTCGGTCCGGCTGGCAGCGCCGGTGTTGTACCAGAGTTGCCGGGCGTTCGACCGGTCGACGGCGCCCAGGCTGGCGAGCGTGGACAGCAGCAGCCCCACGCCGATGGCGACGGCAGCGATGATCATCACAAGCCGGGCGAGGGCGTGGCGGCCGCCACTGACGGCGAGGCGGAACGCGAAGGGGATCACGGGGCGATCCGTTCGGCCGCGAATGTGCTGGCCCTGCCGTCCCGGACGACGGCCTCCCGGTCGGCGTAGGCGGCGACCCGGGGCTCGTGGGTGACCAGGATGACGGTCGTGCCCTGCTCGCGGGCCGTACCCACCAACAGTTCCATCACCTGTTCGCCGGTGAGCGAGTCGAGTGCGCCGGTCGGCTCGTCGGCGAAGAGCACCTGGGGCCGGGCGACCAGGCCACGGGCGAGCGCGATGCGCTGCGCCTGGCCTCCCGACAGTTCGCCGGAACGGCGCCGCTGCATGCCGTCCAGGCCGAGCCGGGCGAACCAGGGCCGGGCCTGGGCGAGTGCTCCTGCCCGGCTGGTGCCGCCGAACAGCAATGGCAGAGCGACGTTCTCCTCGGCGGTCAGCTCGGGGACGAGCTGACCGAACTGGAAGACGAAGCCGAAGGTACGCCGGCGCAGTTCGCTGCGCCGGGCCTCGTTCATGGTGTCGATTCGTCGGCCGTTGAAGTGCACCTCCCCCGAGTCGGGGGTGAGGATGCCGGCCAGACAGTGCAGCAAGGTGGACTTGCCGGAACCGCTCGGGCCCATGATGGCGAGCACCTCGCCGGCATCGACGGTCAGGCTGGCGCCACGCAGGGCAGGGGTCTCACCGAAAGTGAGCGCAAGATCGCGGGCCTCGATCAGGACGGTCATGAGCGCACCACCTCGGCGATCGCGCCCAGCCGAGCCGTGGTCAGGTCGATCCAGCGCAGATCGGCTTCCAGATGGAACAGTCCGTAGTCGGCGAGCAACGCGTCGACGAGCGGGCCGGTACGCCGTAGCTCGGTCAGCTCGCGCATCCGCCGCAGGTGGGCAGCGCGCTGCGCGTCGAGGTACTGCTGGGCGTCGCGGCCGAGCATCAGCGCCAGCACGACCTTGGTGAACAGCACCGTCCGCAGGGAGGGTTCGGGCGCCACCGGCTCGGTCAGCCAGCTCTCGAACTCCGTCGCCCCTGCCTCGGTGATGACGTAGCGCTTGCGGTCGGGCCCGTCGCCGGGCTCCGCCTCGCCGACCATGACCTTGCCGTCGCGCGCCAACCGGCCGAGCGTGGCGTACACCTGCCCGAACGGCAGTGGCTTGCCTCGGCCGAAGAACTCGTCGTAGACGCGCTTGAGGTCATAGCCGTGACTCGGCTCCCGCTCCAACAGCCCCAGCAGGGTCAAAGGAACACTCACGAGGGCACTGTACGCTAGGAATATACTTCAAGTGTATACCTCGCGAGGATGCGGCGGTGGCCTGCGGCGAAGCGGACACCGGCATCGCTACAGAGGTGCAGGACGGGATGAAGTCGCCGGTGTGACCGGGGTCAGGTTCCCATCGTCGCCCGGCAGGCAGCCGCGTAGCCGCCAGTAGCGGGTCAGCAGCTCCGTAGTCGGCTCCGCTACGTCATCGCAATCTTTGGTGATCTCCGGACGTAGCGCGCCGCGGACAGATGGAGTTCCCAGACCGTGCCACCACCGCCGATGACGCCATGATCCCACCGCCCTGCCACCGGATCGCGCCCGCAAGGTCCCGGAGGCTCACCCAGGAGACCCACGCCCCGGCTACACCACCTGACCACCCCGGGCCAGCTCCACGCCGGCCGGACGGGGGGCTCGGGGGGTCGCCCCCCGGAAAACATCGCGGCCCGCCGGGAAGCCGACCAAAGGTCGGCAACCACGACGGGCCAGCTTGTGGACCTCCTCCGGAGATACTCCAACCCCTCTTGTGGGTACCTCCGCGATCTTCGGACCCTCTGCACCGTCCTAGACGAAGTCGACGAAGGCCCTCAGCCCGGCTTGCCGGGCAACACCGGCCGCGGGCGTCGTCCCACCGTGCGCAAGGTCACAGAGCGGCTCTCCCCCGCTGACATCGAGTCCCTGATCGATCTCTACCGGGCGGGCACGACCGCCCAAGCGCTCGCGGAGAAGTTCTCGATCGGCCCGACCTCCGTGAAGGTCCTGCTGCGCGAGCGGGGCGTACGACGAGGCGGCACCTCACCAACAGCAACCTGACCCGGCCGCGGAAGCCCGGCTGCCCTCGTGGCGGCCGGGCTTTCTGCTGCACCAGCAAGGTCAACTAAACAGGAACCACACCCATGGAACACGCACCATCACACGAAAGGATCATCAACCAGGAAGGCGCCCCACCCGCCGAGCAGTCATACGACGAGCGCCTGATCAGCCGAGGCATCGAGGCCGCCGCCCAGGAGAAGCGGCCCATCGACGACCGCACCGCGCGCTACATCGCCGGACAGCTGCACGGTGGTCAGGTCAGCGCCCTCTACAGCCTGGCCAGCACCGGCAACATTATCGAGGACACCGTCTACCACGAGTTGTACGAAGACCTCGAATCCCAGACGCCGGAAGTCGCCTCGTGGGTCGAAGCGCTGCGAACCTACTGCCAGGCCAGGCCCGACAAGGGTCCGGTGAGCGGCTGGGCCGAGCACGCCGCTCTCCTTGACCGCATCGAGGCCACGCGGGAGCGCACGCGGATGCTCGGCGGGATCGCCGTCGCCCCCGAACTGGCCGAAGCCGACGAGACGTCCAGGAAAGATCATTTCCTGCATCCAGACCGACTGAACGAACTGTTCGGCGAACCGCCGGACGAGGAGATCGGCCGCGCCGAGGAGCTGGGCTGGTTCGGCCTGATCGTCGACCACGGCACCGGCGGCGGCACGATCATCTCCCAGGACGAGCAGGGCTTTCGGTACGTCTGGGAGACGGAGGACGGTGAAGCCCTCGACCAGCGGTGGGAGGCCGTCCTCCGGGAGTACCGACGCTACGAAGACGCTCTTGTCCAGCTCGAACGACACGAGCAGGACGACCGGTGCGAACGGGTCGGCTACGCCTGCCCGGAGTGCGAAGAGCAGATCATCGAACACTCGGTCGGACTTGACGAGTCCACCTGGACGCACCAGGACGGCGGACCGCTGTGCCCCGTCGTCGGAGACGGCGGCTACCAGCCGGCGCAACCAGGCCTCTGGCGGGACGGCGAGATCGTGCCCCTGGCTGAGCAAGCTGACGGGGACGACGCCTAAGGTGACGGACCCCGCGTCTACGTGGCCAGCCTCGCCGACTACACCAACGGCGAGCTACACGGCCGCNGGATTGCCGCTGATCATGATGTCGAAGACCTGGAGGGCGCCGTTGCCCGCATCCTGGCGACCTCACCAGCCCGGCGGCACGGCGAGGCGGCCGAGGAATGGGCCATCCACGACTACGAGGGCTTCGATGAGGAGGTCACGTCCACGCTGGGCGAGGGCCGTCGCTACGACCGTTTGACCCCGCCACCGTTCAATCTTGGTGCAGGGTCCCGAAATCACTGTCCGCCCAGTCGCCAAGCGGCTCCTGACCAGGGACGATGCCCAGTGAGTCTCCGACCGACAACATCATCCACCGAGCCGAACATGTGTTCCGTGGCTCTGGTGGGTCCGGACACCGCGGTCCGTCTGGTGACCGCGATCATGGGCACGGTCGAGCTGGAATCCGGATGGGGACCGGTCGTCACTCAGCCGCCGGTGATTTCCTGACGCCAGGCGGAGAAGAAGTGGCGTAGCCGGTCGGCGGCCGGGCCGGGCAGCCCCAGGTCGTCGTCGGTGAACCGGCCGATGGTTCCGATCATGTCGGCGAACACCCGCAGGTCGAAGCCGCCATCCTGGGCCTGGGCGAGGTGGACGAGCTCCTCCTTGGCGAAGACGTTCACCAGGTCGTACACGTCGGTGAAATCACGCGCCTCGGCTCGGCCGAACAGAGCGAGGGTCTTGCGGGCCGCCAGGTCGTGGGCGCTGAGTGTCGGGCCGAGTTCGGTGAGGGTGGGTGGTTCGTCCGGCGGGCTGTCGACGCCAAGATCCACGATCAATACCTCACCATCTGTCTCGACGACAAGTCTGGCGAAGCTGTCCGTGAGCTGGACCCGCCGAACGGCCCAGCCCTGCGAAGCCGCTGCGCGTTCGAACGCCGCCGCCGTGTCGGGGATCGATGCCGTGGGCGGGAGGGCGGTGAACAGATCGACGTCGCGGGTTTCGCGGTCGACGAGATCACGCACGATGAGCGCGGCGCCGCCCGCGACCGCGAAGCCCGCGCTCTCGGGCAGCCCGAAGAAGATCCGCGCAACCGCCCGCTGCAACGATGTGATCATCTGAAGGCAGCCCGTTCCCAGGCGCGCCGGATCGGGGCNGGAAGGACGAGCTCCGGCCAGGCGTCGGCGAGCAGTGCCCCGTCGACGTAGGCGAGGATGTCATCCGCCGTCCCCTCTCGCAGGACGATCTCGTACAGCCTGTGGCGCTGTCGGCGGTCGGCGAGGTCGTAGGTCCGGTCGGGGTTGGACCAGTTCAGATGGACAGGCAGGCGCACCCGTGCCAACGCCTGCCGTATCGGGAGCCGAGGCAGCCGATCCGGCACGGTGAACGGTCGCCCCCGCCCGTCCACCACGACCTCGAACGAGGGCACCGGCACCGCGTCGAGCCGGAAGCCCGCCGCCGCCAGCAGACGCGTCGCGGTCTCCAACGTCGGTGACTTCACCCCGTGCTCATAGGCCGCCAACGTCGGCCGTGACGTGCCCGCCCGCCGCGCGAGCTCAGCCCCGGACAGGCCCGCCTCCAGCCGCGCGGATTCGATCAGTCGGCCTGTCAGCGAATCCGCCATGCCCCCTCCACTGCGACCCCCTCCGCTACGGTCCTCTCCATCACGACACCAAACGTATCCGATGAGATANGCTACCCGTCTTTCGGTCCGTCCGCCGGCTCATTCGGCGTGGACCGTCATAAGCCACGCCGCCAGGCGGCCCGACGCGCCCGGGAGATGGCCGAGTAGGCCGTCAGGTCGATGTCCGAAACCGGTGAGGAGGGCTCGCAGCTGCGGATCGCTGATCGCATCGGTCAACGCACGGGTGAGGCGGTCAGCGCCGAGTATCTGGATGTCCCGGGTGTGAAAGCGGCGCGGCGCAGGGTCGACAGGCTCAGCCAGACCCAGCCGGTTCGTGACGTCGGCGAGGTGACTGGCCGCGGCACACAGCGCCGCCTCACGCTCCCGCCACCGCATCGCGCGCAGCGCACGGTGAAGGTACCGACCGACCTGGCCGCCGAGGGCCAGCTGCGCGAACGCGGTCATCAGCCACTTGTTGTACGGGGCCCACCGGCATTCGAGCAGAAACCCGATCCGGGCAAGGTCACGGGCCACCCGGGCCGCAAGCACGCGCGAGCCAAGATCGTCGTCCCGGCCGCCGGCGCGGCCGACGAACGGCTCCTCCTGGCTGACCCGCAGCCAGCCGGCCGCCAGGACATAGCGCCAGACATCATCGGGATACCAGGCCAGCGCCCGGCGCCGCGCGGTAAGAAGAGCGAGCGGGTCATGCAGAACCACGCCGCCCGTGAGACTCGCCAGGATCTGCGTCGGCGCCAACAGCCAGTCCGCCAGACCCATCCCGTCGGCGGGGTCGACACCGAGTCGATCGACGAAGAACGCTCGCGTGGTCGTCACCTCCACCTGGTGGTGCGGCCGGCCGTCATGTCGGTCGCTGTCCGGATAGATGACCGGGAAACCCTCGAACCGAGCCGGCAGCCTCTCCAGCGTGACGTTGACCGGCTCGGTGTCAAAGCCCGGCGGGACGAACAACTGCACACGAGGGCCGAAATCGTGGTCCGGGGAGACCTCGTCATCGAAACCGAGCACCTCGGAACCCTCACCGAGCAACGCCGCGGCATGAGGCACACCCGGCACCAGCGGCCGAACCGCCAACAGATCGCGCCCGCGGGGTTCCCGGAGGCTCGCCCCAGGAGGCCCCGGCCTTGGCCCACCCGGACACCACCGAACAGCCGCCCACCAGATCCATGCCGGTCGCACGGGGGTCCGGGGGTCCCTCCCGGAAAACATCGCGGCCCGCCGGGAGGCTGACCAAAGGTCGGCAACCACGACGGGCCGGCTCGTGGAGGTGGCGGGAATCGAACCCGGTCCGGAGCAGGGTGGCGACGACCGAGTATGAGCGGACATGCCCCTCTACCAGCACGTTAGAACGTGCGTACGACCGCGTACGAGTGATCGAATCGCGTCGTGGATGGGAGTGGCACGCCTAGCCTTCGCCCAGCAGAGCACAGGGGCACCGACCGCTGGCGGCCGCTTTCACAGACCTGTGAGGGGTGACGGAGCGTCAATAGCGACCGGGATCCTGGAGCAACCGACGGACTCGGTACCGGGTAGATGAGATGGCGGCGTGGCTCCTGGACGGCCGACGGGGGCCGCCGCAGGGCCCCACCGCCCCCGCGGCGCCACGGCGGCCTGCCTGGTGAGCCAGCCAGCGTCGGGGTCGTCATCGTGAAGGCGGCCGCGGCGGTCAGGTCGTGGGCGGCGGCGAGCGCCAGGGCGCCGGCGGCCGTTGGGTCGGGCGGGCTGTCGGTGGCGCTGGTCGCCGCCTTCGGCGCGGCGGCGAGCACGCCCCGTTGGGCGCGGCCCGGGAACGCGACAGCGCCGGGAAATGCCCNCCCAGCNCCTCCCTGCGAATGGAGAGGCAGGGCGCCGNCCCCCGCCAGTCGGCGGGGGACGGCAGAGACCCTGCCCGTCCCGGGGAACTACATGTGGTGCTGCGTTGCCATGGTCACGATGACCGTGATGATCCAGACCACCAGCCTGACCAGCCGCTCCTGATCGGCCGTGATCCCGCGGGCCAGCCGGCTCCGGTGATGCGCCATTTCCGCCTCCTTCCGTTCTCTGGGTTCGGAGGACCGAGAGAACGGTCCGCNCCCTGATACGGCGCTCGGTCCAGCCCAGATCACCGCCGCTGGCGCGGATCTCGTCTGGCTGCCGGGGTCGTGGGATGCGGGAAGCGTCCTATTCCTCCACCCGTATACGTCGCCGGCGAGAGCCGAACCGTCCGCCGCGCCCCGGAGCAGTCAGTCCCTGACACTTGGACCTGATCATCTTTGATGGGCGCCGCTGATCGAGGTCGAGCTACTCACCGGATCCGCGCGGAGCTGGCGACGGCACGGGACGTCGGCGGCACGCGTCGGTCCGATCGCAGGGCGCGCTCGGTCCGCACAGTGGCGGGGCGCGATGTTGGCTCGGCGATCTGACCGGGGGCGGTGGCGACGATGTCGCGCGGGTCGAGGGCGGGTTCCTTGGCGATGCCCGGCGGGAACGATCATTCTTATGATCTCTCCCGGTGGGCGGCCTACGCTCACGGATGCAGGCTGTCGTTGGTCGCGAGAGGTGGGCGTGCGCTGTGTCTCAGGTGGCGAGGCTGGATCTGCGGTCGGGTTCTCATGACGAGGTCCTGGCGCGGGTCGAGCGGTCCCTCGGGGTGCGGCTGGACCGGGCGGCGGCGGTGCGCAAGCGGCGTTCGATCGGGCTGCCCAGCGACGCCGACACGTGGGTGCGTATCGAGGCGCGGCCGGTGTCGAAGGTGTCGGGGCAGGGCTGGAACGGGGCAGAGACCGTCGCCGCGCTGCCAGGAGTCGCGATGCCGGTCTGGCGTCAGGGCGTCTCGTGGGCTGAGCCCGAGGCGGGGTTGTTGTGGCGGGCGGACGAGACCAGCTACGTCGTGGCCCGGCCGGTGAAGCCGGGTGGCATCCTCACCGTCGATCCGGGGCTGGGTGATGGCTGGTGGTCGACGCTGGCCGGGTCGCTGACCGCGCTCGCCGCCGCGGCCACGACCCGGGTCGTGACTCTGCACACCGTGCCGATCAGCCAGGCGCGGGTCAGCGCGACGATCGGCCGGGTCTTCGGCGACCAGCTCGACACGACGCTCGACCGGTGGGTGCCGGCGCATGCCGATCTGAACTGGGCGAACCTGACCGCGCCGGACTGTGTGCTGCTCGACTGGGAGGACTGGGGCCTGGCCCCGGCCGGTCTCGACGCGGCGAACCTGCTCGTCAACTCGCTCGCCATCCCGGCGCTGGCCGAACGGATCCGCGACACGTTCGCTGCCGAGCTCGGCAGCCGCACCGGCCGGATCGTGACCCTGTTCCTGTGCGCGGACATCGTCACCGCACCGGCCGACTACTCCGGCCCGCTCCTCGACCCGGCACGTGTGCTCGTCGACGAGCTCCTCAAGGCGCTTCAGGCCTGAGCGAGGGCCGCGCAGCGAGCAGCTGCCGGTAGCGGGTGATCTGCCCGCCGTCGACCTGGAGGTCGACGGCGGCCGCGAGCGCCCGCAGGTGCTCGCTGCTGGTCGAGCCGACGGCGACGCGGGTGACCTGGGGTAGCTCGAAAGCCAGCCGGAACACCGTAGGCACGGCTGCGGCCTGCTGGCCGGGCCGCAGGAACGCCCCGGGGTAGGCGGGATGGGTGGCCAGGGCCCCGGCAAAGTTGTCGGTTAGCAAGCAAGGCTCTTGATCGTCTCTAGTGGTCGTTCGGGGCGCCGCGCGTGGTGTCGGATTGCCTNGGCGATGTTCGTGGCGCCGGTCAGGCGAAGGATCGCGATCGCCAGGTTGCGCAGGCTGGCCATGACCTGGGGAGCGTGGCCGGTCCGGACCTGGCTGAGGTCCTCCCCGAAGGTGACGTCGCGGACCCAGTGCAGCCGGTTCTCCACGAGCCAGTGCTCGCGGGCGTAGGTGGCCAGCAGCGTGGGGCTGGCCTGGTGGGTCGGCAGGCTGGTGACAAGGTAGACGATCTCGGTCGTGGCCGGCCCGTCGGCGAGCGGCTGGCGGCGGCGGGTGACCTGCACTGCCTGCA